>JANXXA010000443.1 GCA_025350885.1 Phenylobacterium sp. | reverse complement strand
GTCGGCGTCGGCCGACAGCGCCGTCATGAAAGCGTCGGTCACCAGGACCGAGAGGTTGAAGTTGCGCAGTCGCGCGCCGTCCCGCTTGGCGTCGATGAAGGCCTCGATGTCGGGGTGGTCGATCCGCAGACAGCCCATCATCGCGCCGCGACGCTGTCCGGCCGACAGGATGGTGCGGCACATGGCGTCCCAGACATCCATGAAGCTCAACGGCCCCGAGGCGTCGGCGTCGACGCCCTTGACCGCCGCCCCCGCCGGTCGGATCGACGAGAAGTCCATGCCGACACCGCCGCCTTGCTGCAGGGTGATGGCCGCCTCCCGCACATGGGCGAAGATGCCGGCGAGATCGTCCGGAATCTGGCCCATGACAAAGCAGTTGAAGAGCGTGACGGTGCGCGTCGTGCCGGCGCCAGCGAGGATGCGGCCGGCCGGCAGGAATCGGTAGTCGGCGAGCGCCTCGGCGAAGCGCTCGCGCATTGGCCCGCGTAGGTCCGGGACCTCGGCCTCGGCGAGGGCTGCGGCCACCCGTGACCAAGTGCCGTCCACCGTCTGGTCCCCGTCCGCCCCGGCCGGCGTGAAGCGGTATTTGGCAGACCAGATCTCGCCCGCCAGCGGGTTGTCGAACGCCATGCCATCTCTCCCGGAAAGCGGACGAGACTGCGTGATTCTTTCGCCGGCCCACTTGAGCCGACGCGGGTCGTGACCCCACGGCGCGGCAAGGCGCCGCTTGTCGAACATCAAGCGGCAGCGGGGGCCAGTTCAAGGCGGCGCGGTCGAGCCCGCTCTAAGCTCCGGGCAACGAGAAGGAACCGGACATGCGGGCTCAAACCGTCATCTCGCCTGTCGAGGCGACTGACCGCTTCCCGGCCCAGGCCGCCAACGACAGCGCACCGACCGACATCCCAGCCTTGATCGACTTCATCGTCGAGCGCTACCGCCGGACCCATCTGCGCGAATTGCCCGACGCCATTCGTCTCGCGCGGCAGGTCGAGCAGCTCCATGCGGCCGATCCGGACTGTCCGCTGGGCCTCGCAGATCACCTCGGCGCCCTGGCCGTCGAACTCGAAGCCCACCAGTGGCGCGAGGAGACGACGCTGTCCCCGATGCTTCGAATTGGAACGACCAATTGCCTTGCCTTCGTGGCGCGCCGCATGATGGACGATCACGTCCAGCTCGAAATGCAGGTGATGGCGCTGCAGGGCTTCACCCGGCGCTTTCGCCCGTCGTTCGAGGCACCCTTCTGCTGGCAGGCGCTCTCAGTCCTGTGCCGCAAGCTGGAGTCGGATCTTCGCGAGCATGCCCAGCTCGAGCACGAAATCCTCTAGCGCTCGTGAAGGCCTGAGGCCGCGCTGGCGCTCAGAACGCCAGCACTTCGACGAGGTCGCCCGCGACCAGGGCGCGCGCCTCGGGCCTGCGGCGGATCAGGAGGTCGGCCAAAGCCAGGGCCTTCTGGGCGCTGGAGTCCTGGTTGCCCACCGGACGCACGCCATCGGCGGCGCTGTGCCCGCGATGAAAGCATTCCCGGTCGCCGCAAGCGCCCAGCGGGGCCAGCAGCGGCAATGGGCGCCAGGCTAGGGCGTCCTGCGGGCTGCGACCGCTGAGACCTGCCAGGATCGGCGCCAGGAACAGCCGGGCGGTGACCATCGCGGCCGTGGGATTGCCGGGCAAGCCTATGACGATCCGGTTCCCGACCCGGCCGACCCAAACCGGCTTGCCGGGTCTGATCGCCACCTTCTCGAACTCCAAACGCAGGCCTAGTTCCTGGAACATCGCCTTGGAAAAATCGCGCTCTCCCACCGACGCTCCGCCGGTCACCACCACCACGTGTGCAGCATCGAGCGCGATGCCGGCTGCGCGCGCGAGGCTTGGCAGATCGTCGCGCAGGCGTTGGCGGCACACGATTTCGCCGCCCCAGGCCAGCGCCAACGCAGCGACGCCGAAGGAAACGCTTTCCGGAATGGTCCCCGGGACAAGGGTGGCGCGCCCTGGCGCCACCAGCTCGTCTCCAGTGCTCAGGACGGCGACGCGGGGACGGATATACACCTCGACCATCTCCTGGTCCGCGGCGGCGGCGGCCACCAACGCCTGCGGTGTGAGCCGAGTCCCGGCATCCAGCAGCACCTCGCCCGAGGCAAAATCCGAACCCGCGGCGCGTACGTGGCGCGCCGGTGAGGGCCGCTCGGCGATCATGACCGCATCGCCCTCTCGCTGAACGACCTCCTGCACGACCACCCGGTCCGCGCCGGCGGGCAAGGGCGCGCCGGTGAATATGCGCACGCAGGATCCGGCTTCAAGGTGAGGGCCTCCGTCCGGCGACCCCGCGGAGGATTCGCCGACGAGGCGAAGCCGGGTCGGCCCCGACGCCAGGTCCGCGTCGCGAACCGCATAGCCGTCCATCGCCGACACAGCGGCCTCTGGCGCCGCGCGGCGCGCGATCACCGGCGCGGCGAGAACGCGGTTCCAGGCCACGTCGAGGGGCGTCTGTTCGACGCCCAGCGGGGTGGCGATCCCTGCGATGCATCGACAGGCCTCCTCGAAGTCGATCATGCGCAAACCCCCCGGTACCGGGGGATCTGGCCAACCAGCGAGCACGGTTTGAACCGGCTATCGAACTCCAACGCCAGGACCAGGTCCCAGGCGTCGCGGCAGGCGCCGGTCGAGCCGGGCACGCAGAATATGAAGGTGTCGTCGATCTGGCCGGCAAGCGTCCGCGACTGCAGGGTCGAGATGCCCACCGTGGCCTGGCTGACCTGATGGAAGACGACGGAGAAGCCATCCATCACCCGCGACAGCAGCGGCCGAACCGCTTCAGGTGTCACGTCGCGCGGCGCGAAGCCGGTGCCGCCGGTCGTGAGGATCACATCGATCGCCGGGTTCGCCCCCCAGGCGAGCACCTGCGCCTGAATCGCCGCGACCTCGTCGGTGACGATCGCCTTGGCGGCCAGTTGGTGGCCCGCAAATCGCAAGCGCTCCGACAGCAGTCCGCCCGAGGTATCGGTCTGTTCGGTGCGGGTGTGCGAGATCGTCAGCACCGCGATCGACAGGGGGTAGAACGGCAGATCAGGATTGATGCCGGGACGCTTGAGGCCCTTGGCGACGAGAGCGAGGCTCAATTCACTATCCTCCATAGAAAGCAGACAGGAAGGCCACTTCCTGGCCGGGCAAGACCCAGGCTTCGTTGGGAGCCATGACCTGATCGGGGGCGACGCGGACGCTGGGTTCGCCAAGTGCCTGATGGGCCCCTTCGACCAGATCAGCCACGCGAGACCTCAGGTCCATCAGGGAGCAGCCGCCCTCGGGTATGGCCACAGTGAGCGAGCGACCGCAGGCCTCGGCCACCCGGCCGAAGAACAGCACGCGGACAGACGCGGCTCCGGCGCGTGGCGCGGGGTTGGCCAGGGATTTGACGGTTACGATCATGCGCAGGAAGTCCCCATCTTGGGGTCGATGCTAGGCTTCGACGCGGTGAAGGCATTGTGACTGATCAAGTCGTCGCGCCGCAGGCGTCAGCGCGGCGGCGAATCAACTGGGTGAGGGCGTGCAGGTCTCAACGGAAGTTCGCCGCGGCTGACCGCGATGCCGAGTTGCAGACTCTGGGCGATCATGTCCGCCTTGGCGCGGAACAGCGCCGCGGCCTCGGGCGGGCAAACGTCAATCGCGGTCTGGTGGAAGAGCGCCAGCCAGCGCGCGAAATCGGCCGGTTCTGCCCTGGGCAGGGCCGCATGGACGGCCATCGGCGAGCCCTTGAACCGGCCGGTCATCAACATCACCGACGACCAGAAATCGGCGAGTTTCGCCAAATGCGCGTCCCATCGATCCCCTATGGCGCTGTTGAAGATCGGCGCAAGCTCGGGGTCTGACCGTACGCGGGCGTAGAAGGCATCGACGAGGTCACGGCACATGACCTCTGTCACGCCTGCCGGCACACCAGGCGCCAAAATTTGGCGTCGCTGCACGTCTTCGCTCTTCACGCATCCCTCCAAGGCCTCATCCGAATATCCTACTGAACAGTCGGACTCTCGCCTTGATATGGGTCAAGACCCCGCGCCGCGGCGCACGGTCGTAGGCTTGTCATACCCACCGCGATTTGCCCGACCGCCCCTCCGCCGAGCAGCGCCAGCGCTTCCTTGCGGGCGAAGGGGGGCGCTCGCGCCGTCGCGCTGACACCCTAGTTCCGAAAATTTCTCACTCGCGACCTTCGGCAGACTCCCACAGTCCGGCTGTGCGCCACCGCTTAGCCCAGGCCGGAGGCGCGCCAGCCGACGTAGACTGCCGTGGCCAGCACCATGAGCGCGAAGGCCCGTCGCGCGAGGTCAGAGCGCCCGGTCAGGGCCTTGGCCAGCGGTATGCCGGCGATCGCGCCCGCAACACCGCCCACAACCAGGGCGCCGAAGACTGGACTATTCACGAGACCGGCCGTCGCGTAGCTTCCGCTGGTCGCCGCC
>JANXXA010000436.1 GCA_025350885.1 Phenylobacterium sp. | reverse complement strand
TTCAGGCGCTGGAGCCGCTGGGACGGGCCTATCCGAGCGCGGCGCTGACTCAGTACGAACTGGGGGTGGTCGAGATCGGGCTGGGCGACCCGACCGGCGGGATCGACGCGCTGCGCCGCGCGGTCGGCCTGAAGCCTGACCTGGCCGAGGGCTGGAAGGCGCTGGGCGATGCGTTGTTCCGCGCGGGCGACGCCGGCGGCGCGAAGGCCGCCTTCAAGGCTCACGTCCGCGCCACGGTGCGCGATCCGGCGCTGAGGGACGCGGCGCAGGCGCTCTACGTCGACGACGCCGCCGGAGCCGAGCGCATGCTCCAGGCACACCTGAAGGTGCGACCCGACGACATCGCCGCCCGCCAGATGCTGGCCCAGGCCTGCCTGCTGCTCGGCGACCGCCATGCGGCGCAGGGCCTGCTGGAAGCTTGCCTGGAGGCCGAGCCGGAGCGGGACGGCGCGCGCTTTCAGCTTGCCGAGGTGCTGTTCCACCAGCAGGAAGCGCAAGCGGCCATCGGGCATCTGAAGGCGCTGTTGTCGCGCGAGCCGGCCGAGCCGGCCTATCGCAACCTGCTGGCCGCCTGCCTGGGCATGGTGGGCGACTACGAACCGGCGATCGAGATCTACGACGGACTGATCGCCGACTATCCGCGGCACCCGGAGATCTGGCTGAACCGGGGTCATGCGCTGCGGACCGTCGGGCGGCGCGACGCGGCGGTGGCGGCGTACCGGCAATGCCTGGCGCTGGCGCCGGGCCTGGGCGAGGCCTACTGGAGCCTGGCCAACCTGAAGACCGCCCAGGCGACCGAGGGCCTCGAGCCGGCGATGCTCGAGCAGCTGGCGCGGGCCGACCTGGCCGACGATGACCGGCTGCATCTGCACTATGCGCTGGGCAAGACGCTGGAGGACCGTGGCGCGGCGGCCGACGCCTTCGCCCAGTATGCGGCGGGCGCGGCGCTGCGGCGCAAGACCCTGCGCTACGACGCGCAGGCGACGACGGCGCTGACCCGGCGATCCATCGAGCTGTTCACGCCGGCGTTTTTCCAGGCCCGCGCCAGGACGGGATCGCCGTCGGATGCGCCGATCTTTGTCGTCGGCCTGCCGCGTTCCGGCTCGACGCTGATCGAGCAGATCCTGGCCAGCCATAGCCAGGTCGAAGGCACCATGGAGTTGCCCGACATCGCCTTGCTCGCCCGGGGGCTGATGCAGCCGTCAGGCGGGGACGCGGCGGCCTATCCGGGGGTCCTGGCCAGCCTGGACGCGAGCCAGCTGTGCGCCGTCGGCGAGGCTTACATCGCCCGGACCCGGGTGCAGCGGAAGTCCGGCCGGCCGTTCTTCATCGACAAGACGCCGAACAATTTCCATCACATCGGCCTGATCCAGCTGATCCTGCCGCACGCCAGGATCATCGACGCGCGCCGCCACCCGATGGGGTCCGGGTTTTCCGCCTTCAAGCAGCACTTCGCCCACGGCCACGCCTTCTCCTACGACCTGACCGACCTTGGCCGGTACTACCGCGACTATGTGGCGCTGATGGACCACTTCGACGCGGCGCTGCCCGGACGCATCCATCGGGTGATCTACGAAGACCTGGTGGAGGATACCGAGGGCGAGGTTCGACGGCTGCTGGACACTTGCGGCCTGGCGTTCGAACCCGGCTGCCTGGCGTTCCACGAGAACCGCCGCGCCGTGCGCACCGTAAGCTCCGAACAGGTCCGCCGCCCGATCTTCCGCGAGGGCCTGGAGCAGTGGCGCGCGTTCGAGCCCTGGCTGGAGCCGCTCAGGGCGGCGCTGGGGCCGGCGGCCGGGGGCTGGCGGGGCGCGGCGGAGCGTTAGCCCTGCCAGCGGCTAACCAGGTTGGCCGGCTCGGGGCGCTCGCGTTCCAGCGGCGGTTCGCGCGGCGTGCCGACGAGGATGAAGCCCGCCACCTGCTCGGTCTCGCCCAGGCCCAGGATCGCCCGGGCGTCGGCATCGTAGGCGTACCAGTCGGTGATCCAGTTGCCGCCGTAACCCATGGCCAGCGCCGCGTAGAGCAAGGTGGCGCAGACCGCGCCGGCGGAGAGCTGCTGCTCCCACTGCGGGATCGCCGCCGGGCGAGGGGCGGAGATCACCGCGACCGCCAGGGGCGGGATCTTCAGCTTGGCGAGCTTGGCTGCGGCGGTCTGGTCACCGCGGGCCAGGGCGAGGGCCTCGAGCTTGGCGGCGAACGCGGCTTTGCCGGCGCCCTCCAGGACAATGAAGCGCCAGGGGGCGAGCTTGCCGTGGTCGGGGACGCGGGTAGCGAGGCGGAGCAGGGTCTCGAGCTCGGCGGACGAGGGCCCCGGCGCGGCCAGGGTGACGGCGGAGGTCGAGCGGCGGGTGGCGAGGAAGGTCAGGACCTCCGGCGCCGGCGTCAGCGGCACGGGTTCGCCGAACTTTGGAGCTGGGGGCAGGGGCATAGTCACGCAGGTCGATCTAGGCGCGAGCGGCTTGGAAACCAACCGCAATCGGCGTATATACGCGTCATCACGAGGAGGTCCGCACATGACGACCGTAACCAGCCGGGTCTTCCGCAGCGGCAACAGCGAGGCTGTCAGGCTGCCCAAGGACGTGGCGTTCGGCCGCAATGTCGAAGTGACCATCGTGCGATCCGGAGATGTGCTGACCATCTATCCGAAGCGGCCATCCATCGCCGAGATGCTGGCGAAACTGGACGCACTGCCCAAGCCCAGTGAGATCCAGGAGCGAGACGATATCTGGCCGGATCGACCTGGACTCTGAGACTTGACGTTCATTCTTGACACCAGCGTCGCTATTCATCTGAGGGACGGAGATGAGGCCGTGCGGCGGCGCATCGCGGAGCTAGCAGGTCCGATCATGATCTCGGTGATGACACGTGTAGAGCTTGAGGGCGGGGTCGCCAGGAGCCCACAGGCCGAAGAACCGAGCCGCAGGGCTCGGATGGAAGCAATCCTCGAAGCAATTTTGACGCTCAATGTCGATCTGGCGGCGGCGGCGAGATACGGCGCCATTGTAGAAGCTGTAGGATACTCCCGTCGGAGGGTCATCGACCGGATGATCGCCGCCCAGGCTTTGTTGCACGACGCGACGCTGGTGACGATGAACGGCGAGGACTTCAAGGACATTCCCGGCCTGAAGCTGCTGATCTGGTGAGCTGGTGACCCCGAAACCCGCCTGGTTGGTCCCGCACGGGACGCCCTGGACGGCCGGAACCGAGCGGGTGGCGTTCGAGAGCGGCTGGATCACGGTGACCGATCAGACGGCCATCGCGCCGACGGGCCGGCCCGCGCCCTATGGCCTGGTGCGGTTCAAGAATCTGGCGGTGGCGGTGCTGCCGATCCATGAGGACGGGACGGTGACCCTGGTGGGGCAGCACCGGTTCCCGCTCGGCGACTACAGCTGGGAACTGCCGGAGGGCGGCGCGCCGGTGGGCGAGGATCCGCTGGCGGGCGCCCGGCGCGAACTGGCCGAGGAGACGGGGCTGATGGCCGCGGAATGGCGCGAGGTGATGCGCACGCAACTTTCCAACTCGGTGACCGACGAACAGATGATCGGCTACTTGGCTCTCGGCCTGTCGCCGGCTCCGAGCGGGCACAGGGCTGACGACACCGAGGCGATCACCCTGGTGCGTGCGCCGTTCCGCGAGGTGCTGGAGGCCGCCATGGCCGGATATTTGCCGGACATGCTGACAGTGGCGATGTTGCTTCGGGGCTACCATATGGCTCGTGAGGGGTCTTTGCCGGGCACGCTCGCGCGGGCCATGCTAGACTAGGGTGGACGCCTCGATGCGGCGAGAGGAACCGATGAGCCAGCAGCGTCTCGAAATCGTCGATCCGGCCACCGCGCCGCCGGTCTGGGCCGCCTTACGCAACGAAGCCGAGGCCGCCGCGCAGAAGGAGGCGGCGCTGGCCAGCCTGCTGGCCGCGGTGATCCTCAACCACAAGAGCCTGGGCGGGGCGCTGTCGTATCAATTGGCGCGGAAGCTGGGCGACCAGGAACTGCGCGCCATGAGCGTCCGCGAGATCGCGGAGGAAGCCTATGCGTCCAACCCCAGCCTGGTGGAGATCGCCGAGGCCGACCTGAAGGCGGTGTTCGAGCGCGATCCGGCCTGCAAGGGCTATGTCCAGCCGTTCCTGTTCTTCAAAGGGTTCCTGTCGCTGCAGACCCAGCGGGTCGCCAACTGGCTTTGGACCGAGGGCCGCGACACCCTGGCGCTCTATCTGCAGAGCCGGATGAGCGAGTTGTTCCAGGTGGACATCCATCCGGCAACCCGCATCGGACGCGGCGTGTTCATCGACCACGGCACCGGCATCGTCATCGGCGAGACCGCGGTGATCGGCGATGACGTCTCGATGTTGCAGGACGTGACCCTGGGCGGCACTGGCGCCGAGCGCGGCGACCGCCACCCGAAGATCGGCAAGGGCGTGCTGCTGGGCGCCGGCGCCAAGGTGCTGGGCAACATCACCATCGGCGACTACGCCAAGATCGCTTCCGGTTCGGTGGTCCTGAGGCCGGTGCCGGCCGGCTGCACCGCGGCGGGCGTGCCGGCGCGGCTGGTCAACTGCCCAACCTGCGACGAGCCGGCCCGCAGCATGGATCACACCCTGGCCGAGGTGGTCTACGACTACGTGATCTGAGGTTTCCCGACGTTCCTGGTTTTCCTTGGGGTTGTGACCAGCTAGGTTCCGCCGCCGAGATGACTTCAGGAGCGTTGGCGTGGACGAGAGAATGATCCGTAAGCTGGAGGGCCACCTGCGGGGGACCTTCGCCAACGCCCGCATCGCGTTGACGCCGCGGCCCAAGCAGAAGGATTCCGCCGAGGTCTATGTCGGCGAGGAGTTCGTCGGCGTGGTGTTCGAAGACGAGGACGGCGACGGCTCGTTCATGTTCGAAATGGCGATCCTGGCCGAGGACCTGCCTTAGGCGGCGGACTTTGCCTTCGCTCATCCCGGCGACAGCGGGATGCAGCATTGAGCCACGGAAAACACGGAAA
>JANXXA010000435.1 GCA_025350885.1 Phenylobacterium sp. | reverse complement strand
GGGACCCCGGCGAGATCGACCCGCTCGCGGTCGCCGTAGGTCGATTCCATGATCAGATAGTCCACGCCCTTCGGCCCTTGTGGATCGGGGGCGTAGTCGCGACCTCCGGGACCGAGGTCTCCAGAGAAGAGCAGCGTCTCCAGGCCCGCGTCGGTTTCCACCCTCACCTCGATCGACGCCGAGCCCAGGATGTGGCCGGCCTCCCAATAAATGGCGGTCACCCCCGGCGCGACCGTGAGCGGCTCGCCCAGCTTCACCTTCGCGAACTGGTCCAGGCATCGCGCGGCGTCGCGGACGGTGTAGATCGGCTTTACCTCCGCGCGGCCCCGCCGCTGGTTGCGCCGGTTCAGTTGCCGGACCTCGCTTTCCTGGATGCCGGCCGAGTCCGCCAACATGATCTCGCAGAGATCCCGGGTGCCGGCTGTCGCGTGGATCTGGCCGTGGAATCCGGCCTTCGTCAGCTTCGGCAGCAGCCCGGAGTGGTCGATGTGGGCATGGGTCAACAGCACCGCATCAATCGAGGCCGCGTCGAACGGGAAGTCGCCGTAGTTGAGGGCCTTCAGGGTCTTTGAGCCCTGGAACATCCCGCAGTCGATCAGAACTCTGGCGTGGTCGGTTTCGAGCAGGGCGCAAAATCCCGTCACGCACCCGGCGGCGCCATGGAAGGTCAGCTTGAGGGTCATCGATCCATCTCCGAGCAAAGGGCGTGCGCCAGCAACGGCGCCAGTTGAAGGCTGCTCGCCCGGCGACCGCAGGAATCCGTGGCGATTACCGAGCGTGCGCCGGCGCGGCGCAGCGCGGCGCCGACCTCGCGCTTGAAGAGAGCGTGGACAACGGCGACCTCGACCGATCCGGCCCCGGCCGCGCGCAGGCGCTGGATCGCGGCGATGAGCGTCGCGCCGCTTGAGCAGATGTCATCGACGATGACCGTTCGGCGTCCGAGGAGATCGGCGTCGCCAGGCATGGTGACGTCGACATCGCGATCGCCGCGCCGAACCTTGTGGGCGACCATGGACGGCGCTTCCAGGCGCGCGGCGATGCGGGTCACCCAGGGCTGGGACTCTGCGTCCGGGCCGACGATCACGGGCTGCCCGCGCCGTCCGATCGCCTCAGCCAGAAGGTCGGCGGCGGACAACGCCAAAACCGGCGTGCCCCGGAATATCGGAGTGAGATCGGCTGTCCGATGCAGGTGCGGTTCAACCGTGACGACCTGGTCGAAGGCCGGGCCGAGCAATCCTCCGAAGACGTCCCGGCTGAGCGGTTGGCCCGGTGCGAAGACCGCGTCCTGGCGCAGATACGGCATGTAGGGCGCGACGAGCACGACGCGGCGCGCGCCCGCGCGACGCAGGGCGTCGGCGGCCAGCAACAGGGGCACCAGCTTGTCATCGGGCCGATCGAGCGCGCGATAGAGAAGCGCGGTCGATGTCGCGGGGGGCACGCAGGGCAGGCTTTCGCCGTCCGGCATCCTATGAAGGCTGATCTGTCGCAGCGGCGCGCCCAGGGCAATTGCCAGCCGCGACGCCGGGCCCTGATCCGCGCCGAAGGCGTAGACGTCGTTGGTCATGGCGCGATCTCCACGCCGCTGAGCTCCCCGGCCGCCTCGACAGCGAAGGCGAAGTCGGAAGGCTCGGAGCCGTGGATCCGATAAAGCGGCTGACCCGCGGCCACCCGATCTCCCACGCGCACCAGCAGATCCAGGCCCGCGCCGGGGTCGGTCGGAGCGCCGGCCAGCCGCGCGACGGAGGCGATGCGCAGGCAGTCGACGGCGGTCACGGCGCCTGAGCGCCGGGCCGCCACCTCTTGCACAAGTGACCCGAGCCGGCGTCTGATCGGCGAGGCGCCCTGGGTGGCGATGATCTCGTCCATCTTGCGCTGCGCGGCGCCGCTTTCCAGCAGCTCGCGCGCCCGCCGCTCCCCAGCCCCGCCGGGCAGGTCCGGGTCCTGTTCGAGCAGGCGGCCCGCCAGCCGGATGGCCTTTTCGCGCAGGTCGGCGGGCGCGTCGTTGCGGTTCTGCAGCACGGCCTCGACGTCGCGCGCTTCGAGGACGGGTCCGACACCGCGGCCGATCGGCTGCCGGCCGTCGGTCAGCAGGACGTCGATCGCCAGACCCAGGCGCGCGGCGACATACTCGAACAGCTTCTTCAAGCGCAGCGCCGCGCGCCGGTCGCGGACCTTCGCGCTCGGGCCGACGGGGATATCGAGCACCAGATGGGTTGAGCCGGCGGCCACCTTTTTCGAGAGGATCGAGGCGACCATCTGCTCGGGCGTGTCGATCCCGAGCGGCCGCTCCACGGAGATCAGGACATCGTCCGCCGGCGAGAGGTCGACACGGCCGCCCCAGACGATGCAGGCGCCGCAGGTTTCGACCACCGCGCGCATCT
>JANXXA010000363.1 GCA_025350885.1 Phenylobacterium sp. | reverse complement strand
GATCGACCGGGGCGAGGTGGTGGCGGCGATCGGCACCGGCGGCGCCTCGCCGATGCTGGCGACCCTGCTGCGGCACGACATCGAGGCCCGCGTGCCGGCCGGCGCGGGCAAGGTCGCGGCGCTGTTCGCCGGTCTGCAGGACGAGGTGCGCGCGGCCCTCCCGCAGGCGCACCGGCGCCGCGCGTTCCTGCGCATGGCGCTGGCCGGGCCGGCGGCGCGGGCCGCCATGGCCGGCGACCAGGCCCTGGCCATTCGCCTGTTGCGCGAGGCCCTGGCCCGCGACAACCCCGGCGCGGGCGTGGTGCAGTTCATCGATGCGCGGGGTCCCGCCGACCGGCTGACCCTGGCCGCGGCGCGGGCGCTTGCCGCCGCCGACCTGCTGGCCTGCGATGAGGGCGTCGATGCCCAGGTGCTGGACCTCGCCCGCCGCGACGCCGAACGGGTCGGGCCGCAGACGGTGGCCGCGCTGGCCGCGCAGGTCGGCGAGGGTCTGCGCGTGGCGCGGCTGATCGTCGGCCCCGGCTGGCGCACCGAGCAGGCGGCGCTGGACGCCGCCGGCGTCGAGACCGAAGTGCTGCCGATCGCCGGATAATATTACCCGGATGATATTGACATCTGAGTTTATACCCGGATAAAACATGAGCTCCCGCTGGAGCCGTCCATGGTCAGTCCCTTCCCCGCTGCCGCCCGCCCGGCCATCGACCGCGCCCTGATGAAAGCGTTCGGCACGGTCGAATCCGACACCGTCACGCCGATCTCCGGCGGCCTCGGCGGCGCCGGTGTCTGGCGCATCAGGGTCGGCGGGATCGCCTATGTCCTGCGGGTCGAGGGCGCGCGGGACGCCTTCCGCGACCCGGTGCGCGGCTACGTCTGCATGCGCATCGCGGCCTCGGCCCTGCTGGCGCCGCGGGTGCGCTACGCCTGCGCCGCCGACGGCGTGGCGATCATGGACCTGATCGCACCGCATTCCCTGGCGATGGACTATCCGGGCGCGGGTCATGAACTGGTGGTCGAACTGGCCCAGGCCGTGCGCCTGCTGCACGAGACCCCGGCCTTTCCGCCGCTGGTCGACTATCTGGACGGCGTGGACGCGCTGATCGGCCAGCACCGGCGCACGGACCTGCTCGACCCGGCCGCCACGGGCGACCTCTTCGCCCGCTACGGCGACCTGCGCGCCGCCTACCGGACCCTCGAAAGCGATCGGGTCTCGAGCCACAACGACCTCAACCCCGGCAACGTGCTCTATGACGGGGCGCGGCTGTGGCTGATCGACTGGGAATCCGCGTTCCTGGCCGATCGCTACGTAGACTTGGCGACCGTCGCCAACTGGTTCGCCCGCAGCCGGGCCGGCGAGGACGCCCTGCTCAAGACCTACTTCGGCCGTGCGCCCGACGCCGAGCAGCGGGCCCGCTTCTACATGATGCGCCAGGTGAACCACATATTCTATGGGGTGATGTTCCTGAACGGCGCGGCGGCGGAACGGCCCGGCGCGCGCCTGGCCGACCGCAGCCTGGCGAGCCCCGATCTTCGCGCGCTTGGCGAGCGGCTGGCGACGGGCGCGTTCAACCTGTCGGCCTGGGACGACCGCGTGACCTACGGCAAGGCCCGCCTGGCTGCGGCCCTCGACGGCTTGCGCGATCCGGCCTTCGCCGAAGCCCTGGCGGTGTTGCCCGCCTAACCGTCCAGCGCGCGGGTCTTGGTCTCCGGGACCAGGAACAGGCAGGTCACCACCGACAAGGCGGTAAAGGCGAAGGGGTACCACAGCCCGGCGTAGATATTGCCCACCGAGGCGACGATGGCGAAGGCGGTGAAGGGCACAAACCCCCCGACCCAGCCAGTACCAATGTGATAGGGCAGGCTGAGCGCGGTGTAGCGGATACGGGTCGGAAACAGCTCCACCAGGAAGGCCGCGATCGGTCCGAAGAGGCCGGTCGCCGCGATCGCGAAGACCGCCATCACCGCGAAGGCCCCCGGCAGGTTCATCCGCTTGGGATCGACCTTGGCCGGATAGCCGGCCCGCGCCAGGCCCGCCTTGACCTTGGCTTCGACGCTGGCCTTGATCGCCTTGGCGACGTCCTTGGGCAGGCCGCGCGCGTCGAGCGAAGGAATGGTCGCCATCCCGACCCGCACCATCGCCAGTTCGCCCGGCGCGCCGGCCTGGTTCACGTAGGAGACCCCGGCATTGGCCAGCACGCTCTTGGCGATGTCGCAGGATGAGGTGAAGGCGGCCTTGCCGACCGGGTCGAACTGCACCGAACAGTCGGCGGGGTCGGCGATCACCGTGGCGGGGCTGCGGGCCTGCGCCTCGGCCAGCGCGGGGTTCAGCGTGCGCGCCAGCATGTGGAAGCCGGGGAAATAGGCCGCCAGCATCAGCGTCATGCCGAACAGCATCACCGGCTTTCGGCCGACCTTGTCGGAGAGCCAGCCGAACAGCACGTAGAGCGGCGCACTGAGCGCGACCACTGCCATCATCAGGCCGTTGATGGTCGCCGGCTCGACCTTGAGGAACTTCTCCATGAAGGTCTGGGCGTAGAAGAAGGTGGTGTACCAGACGGCGCCCTGGGCGAACATCACCGCGACCAGCGCCAGCAGCACGAACCTGAGGTTGCCCCACTGGCCGAAGGCTTCGGAATAGGGCGCCTTGGAGATCGCGCCCTGCGCCTTCATGGCCTCGAACGCCGGGCTTTCGGTCAGCGTCATGCGCATGAACACCGAGACCGCCAGCAGGCCCGCCGAGACCAGGAACGGAATGCGCCAGCCCCAGGCATCGAAGGCCGTGGGTCCGAACACCTTGCCCAGGACCAGGCGGGTGACCAGGATCACCAGCAGGGCGGCGAACAGGCCAAAGGCGGCCGCGGTCTGCACCCAGCTGGTCGACCGGCCCCGCGCGCCGGCGGGCGCATGCTCGGCGACATAGATCGCCGCCCCGCCATATTCGCCGCCCAGGGCGAAGCCCTGCAGGATGCGCATCAGCAGCAAGAGGATCGGGGCGATCACGCCGGCGGTGGCATAGCTGGGCAACAGGCCGATGGCCACGGTCGCCCCGCCCATCAGCGCCACGGTCACCAGGAACGCGCCCTTGCGGCCCAGCCGGTCGCCGATGCCGCCAAAGGCCAGCGCGCCGATCGGGCGGAAGGCGAAACCGGCGCCGAACAGGGCCAGCGCGGCGATGTAGCCCGCCGTCTCGTTCAGACCCGAGAAGAAGGTCCTGGAGATCACCTGGGTCAGGCTGCCGAAGACGAAGAAGTCGTACCACTCGAACGTGGCGCCGAGCGATGAGGCGGCCACCACCGTGCGCAGGCTGGCCTTCCTGGCGGGCGCCGGCAGGCCGTCAGCGGCGATCTCCGCCATGGTCACTTACTCCCCGATTCTAGCGGTCAGGAGTAGCACCGCTTCGCTCGGCGTTGAAAGCGCCCTAGCTAGCAGGTCTTGTGCTTGGGGGCCCCGGCGATGGCCGGCAGCGCATGGATGTAGGCGGCGATGGCGGCGTTGTCCGTCTCGCTCAGCTGGCTGGTGCTGGCGATCACGTCCTTCATGCCGACGGGCTCGTTGAAGCATTTGTCCGTGCCGGATTTCAGGAAGTCGGCGATGTCAGGCGCGCTCCAGTCGCCGATACCGTCCTTGTGCGGGGTGATGTTGCTGGCGAAGCGGCCGCCGGCCTCCAGGTTCGCGGCGCCGGCATAGAGCCTGTCGAGTTTCGGTCCGCCCAGCGGGCCGCGCTCGGTGTGGCATTCGGCGCAGTGGGCCGGACCCTCGGCCAGATAGGCGCCGCGGTTCCAGGCGGAGGACTGTTTCGGATCAGCCGTGAACTCATGCGGCCTGAAATAGAGCAGCTTCCAGAACCCGACCGCGGGCCGCAGGTTGAACGGGAAGTTGAGCGCGTGCGGCGCCGTGGCCCTGGCCACCGGCGGCAGGGTCTTCAGGTAGGCGAACAGATCTCGCGTGTCGGACGTCTTCATCAGGCTGTAGGCCGAATAGGGGAAGGCCGGATAGAGGTGCTCGCCCTGGTCGTCCACGCCGCGCTTCATGGCGTTGACGAACGCCAGTTCACTCCAGCCGCCGATGCCGAATTTCGCGTCGGGCGAGATGTTCGGGGTGACGAACGTGCCGAACGGCGACTTGAGCTTGAGGCCGCCGGCGAGTTCGGTCCGGTCAGCCTGTCCCGGCGCCATGTGGCAGGCCGAGCAGTTGCCGGCGATGAACATGACCTGGCCGTTGGCGAGGTCCGGGTGGTAGCCCGCCGCGATCTCCGAGGCCGGCAGCGGGCGCGGGGCAACCAGGAACCAGACGGCGACGGCAACCGCCACGGCCAGCACGCCGCCGACGAGGAGAAGGCGCCTAAGCATCTGTCGCGATCCGCCTGCTGCTCAAGCTCCCTAGCTCGTTTTCTTCTTGCGATAGAGGTCGTGGCAAGACTTGCAGGTCGCGCCCAGCGCCTGGAACGCCGGTTTGAACGTGTCGGTCGATGTGGTCTTGCCGGCGGCCAAGGCCAGGCTGGACATCTCGGCCAGTCGCTTGTCGAAGTCGGCCTTGTTTTCCCAGATCTTCGGGTCGGCCGAGGACTTCGGGTCCGAACCGCTGCCGGCCGGATACAGGCTCTTCAGCTTCTTGCCGGTGTTGGCCACCCCGCCCATCAGCGCCTTGACTTTGGCCGCGTCGAAGGGAGTCTGCGGCGAGGCGAAGGCGCTGGCCTCCTTCATCGTCTGGCCGACCTGCTTCATGGCGGCCTGGCGGTCTTCCATCGGACCGGCCGACGCCGCGAACCCCACGACGGCCAGCGTCAGCCCCGCGCTCGCGGCCCACAGAACAACTTCAGATTTGGTCATGCAACGCTCCAGAATGCGCCAGCGACTGAGCCGGCGTGGGCTGACGGGTGGGCGCGCGCCCATCGTCAGCACCTACAAAGATTTGGCGCTGCCCTCAACCTTTCAGGGTCAGGAGATAGTCGGCGATCGCCTT
>JANXXA010000344.1 GCA_025350885.1 Phenylobacterium sp. | reverse complement strand
CGGCGGATTTTCGCATCGTCCCGCGACAGCGCGACCGAAGGGCCTGACGGGTCCGCAAGGGCGGGGTCCAAGGCCGCCTCGCTGAGTTGCTCGATCCACGAGGCGAGCCCGCTTACAACGAATGTCGCTCGAGCCGACGCTGCAGCGGCCAGCGCGATCGCCGCCGCGCTTGCTCGCGCATGCGCCGCCGCGCCAAGGAGACTGACGTCGTCGCAGGCCCGCGATGAATAGGCTTTCTTGGGCTTTCCAAGTCGCTCGACAAGAACATCGAGGTCTCGGGTTGCGCCAAATTTTCGCGTCAGCCATTTCAACTCTCTTCGAACCCAAGCCGCGTCACCCGGGACAGGTGCGGCCGCAAAGAGGGCGATGGCGGCGCGGGTTCTGCGAAGAGCGCCCCGCAGCGCGTGCACATTGGCCGGACCGGCCTCGATCATGAGGGCGCCGCGCAAGCGCGCAACTTCGGCGACCAGGGGCCCAAGGATACTGCGGATGCCTGGGAGGCGGCCGCCGTCGCCAAGTCCCCCCGGAGGCGGGCCGGCGCCGGGTCGAGTAGGCCGTTTGATTTGGTTAGCCATACCGGAGACCCCGCAAACCTCTTCGCACCCGGGGGCGGCGGTTTGGCCGCGTTTCCGGACTACAGCGAGAAACACCACTGCCACCGCTGATCCAGATCAGCCCCCAATTCAGTGGAGGACCCGACCGGCATCGGCCCGGCAGGGCAATGATTTGGCGCTATCTGGCTTTTAGTCGCCACGTGGCGAAGACCAGACCTGCCAGCGCCCCAGCCGCGGTTATAAGGGCGACCGCAGCGGCCACAGGATGCGCCTTGATCTTGCGCGAAGCGCTTTTCACCGCATCGGCGGAACGCTCACGCGTCTCCGCGGCCAGTGCGCGCGCCGCGCGGCTCAAGGCAATAGGCGTCCCAGAAAGGGCGACCTGAGCGTCCGCCCGGAACGCGCCCGCGGCCCGCTTGGCTTCGCGCACGACCTTGCCGATCGGCATGCCGACGTCGTGGGGAAGCGCGATATCTAAGTCTTCGCCCAGCGTTTTGGCGGTTGAGTTCGTCATGTCCCGTTTCCTTATGTAAGGCGACACCCATTGCATCGGTCCGCTGGGTCGAGCGCCTTGAGATAGATCAACTGGTGGTGTGCGCGCAGGGCGATGTAGTCCGTCTCAACGAGGCTGCGCGGGGAGCAATCCGGGCGAAGGCCCAAATCCGCGCAGGCCATCGAAGCCGTGCCGGACAAGGTGCGCCGCGGCCAGATGGCGTTTTGGGCTTCCGCTGAGGGCGCCCGCAGCGACCTCCGTGTCGTTACTTAGGGGACGAGCCCAATTTCCACGCCGACCCTTGAGGCCTATCTCGCGTCATCGAAGAAGGATCCGTGCCGATGACGATCTCCAACGAACTTATGCGGAATCACGGCCCCCAGCCGGATGCGCCGCAAGGGGAGGAGACCGACTGCCCTTCCGGCCTGCGCACGCGGTGGCTTAAGCCGCCGGCGATCATTTGGCCTAGACGGTCCAGCCCTGACGCGCGTCGAGGCGATGCTGGTGGGGATGACGCACGGGCGCCGTCGTGACCACGCGGAACCTCAACGCCCTATTCATGCCGAGCGCGTTCGCGCTGATCGGAGCGAGCAATGAAGAGCATTCGGTCGGGCAGGTGCTCGCGCGAAATCTCTTGGAGACTGGGTTCAACGGCCCCGTCTTGCCGGTCAATCCTCACGCTAAAGCGATCCGATCGGCGCTGGCCTATCGGAGCGTGGCGGAACTGCCCGTTGCGCCTGACTTGGCGGTGATCGCCACGCCACCTTCTTCCGTGCCCGGATTGATTGCCGAGCTTGGCGCCCGTGGCTGCCGGGCCGCCGTCGTTATTACAGCCGGCCTCGACGAGAACGTCCGACAAACGATGCTCTCGGCGGCCAGGCCTCATCTTCTGCGGATCGTGGGCCCTAACTGCCTGGGATTTATTTCGCCGAAAGCCGGCATCAATGCGAGCTTCGCTCACCTGACGCCGAAAGCCGGTCGCATAGCCCTCGTCGCCCAGTCTGGAGCCATAACCACGGCTGCGTTGGACTGGGCGCAACCTCGCAGCATTGGCTTCTCGCACGTGATCACCATCGGGGATGCGGCCGACGTCGATTTCGGCGATCTGCTCGACTATTTGGCGCTCGAT
>JANXXA010000336.1 GCA_025350885.1 Phenylobacterium sp. | reverse complement strand
CCAGGAGGTGGACCGCGTGCCCACCGGCCTCCACGACCAGCGCCTCGACGCCATCGTCACCGAGACGGCCTACATAGAAGTGACGCCAGGAAGTCGCTAGAGAAGGCCGATGAGATTTGCCTTCTTCGGAGACGTCGTCGGACGCGCGGGTCGCGATGGCCTGGCCGACCACCTGCCGGGCCTGCGCCGACGGCTGGGTCTGGAGTTCGTCATCGTCAACGCCGAGAACGCCGCGGCCGGGTTCGGCATCACGGAATCGACGGCGCGTGAGCTGTTCGAGGCCGGCGCCGATGCGCTGACGCTGGGCAACCACTCGTGGGACCAGAAGGAGGCGCTGACCTATATCGTCCGCGAACCCCGGCTCATCCGGCCGCTGAACTATTCGGCCTTCTCCGATGCGCCGGGGCGCGGCGCCCAGCTGTTCGAAACTGAGGGCGGCCGGCAGATCCTGGTGATCAACCTGCTGGGCCGGGTGCATATGGATAGTCTCGACGACCCCTTCGCCGCCGTCGACAGGGCGCTGGAGGCCTGCCCGCTTGGCGCGGCGGCCGACGCCATCGTTGTCGATATGCATGCCGAGGCGACCTCGGAAAAGATGGCCATGGGCCATTTCTGCGACGGCCGCGCCAGCCTGGTGGTCGGCACCCACACCCATGTGCCCACCGCCGACTGCCAGATCCTGGTGGGCGGCACCGCCTACCAGACCGATGCCGGGGCCTGCGCCGACTACGACAGTGTCATCGGCAACCAGAAGGAGGAGCCGCTGCGGCGGTTCACCACGCGCATCTCCGGCGGCCGCTACAAGCCTGCCGAAGGTCCGGCGACCGTCTGCGGTGTGTTCGTCGAGACCGACGACGCCACCGGGCTGGCCCGCCGGGTGGAGCCCATCCGCATCGGCGGCCGGCTCAGCGAGGCCGTGCCGCAGGTCGAGGCCGTGACCGTCGGCTGACGCTCAGCGCTTCTTTCTGTCCGCGGGTTGAGGCGCCAGGCTCTCGCGAGTCAGCCGCCCGGCGCCAGCGTGGTCCAGCTTGGCGAACCGCCGGTCAGTCGCGGCCATCCATTCGGCCAGCGTCACCTTGCCGTCGAAATTGGCGTCGGCCGCGGCCACCGGCTGCGGTTCGTTGACCAGGGAGTAGCGCGCCGCGCCGTCGCGTCCTGCGGCGATCGGTGCGGGCGCCCCGGTCGGCCCGGCGCGCGGGCGACGACGGCCGAACCATCCGCCAGACCGCTCGCCGGCCCCGCTGTCGTCGAACATCAGACGGGCGATCTCCGGGGCGATTTCGCGTTCGTAGGCCTGGCTCTCGAAGCCGTCGATGGCGCCGTCATGGTTGGCGTCCAGGACCTGGAAGAAACGTCGGGCGTCGGCCTGGAATTCCGCCAGCGTCACCGCGCCGTCGTGATCGGCGTCAGCGCCGGCCAGCCACACGCCCAGCCCGTCCGCGCCCCGGAACGGCTCCCCCGACGGGCTGATGAACAGCGCCGCCCGCGGCGCGCCCTCGCCCGGACCCTCGCCGGAACGGTCGCGCGGTCCGGGAATCTCCAGCACCGCGTCCGGTCCGGCCGGCCGGGGCTGGGCGCCCGCAGGGCCGGCCAGGGTGAGCAACAGCATCGCCGCCGCCAACGGTCGCATCATCGTCTCGATTCCCCTGCCAGATCACCAGAGCTTGCGCCCAACGCTGCGGCGAAATTGCGCCGGGTGGGTGTCTGCGCCGAAACCCTTCCCCTGGACGCCGCCACGCGCTCTACTGTCCAGTCTAGGCTGCCGGGGAGGGCAAATGCTCGCGAAACTGATCGTCCGCGCCATCTTCGGCGCTGGGGCTGTGGATCGCCTCCAAGCTGGTCGCGGGGATCGTGGTCAACGGCAGCACCGCCCTGGTCCTGGCCGCCCTGCTGCTGGGCGTCGTCAACGCCGTGGTGCGGCCGGTGGTGACCCTGCTCACCCTGCCGCTGACCGTCGTGACGCTTGGGCTGTTCCTGCTGATCGTCAACGCCGCGATGATCGGCCTGGTGTCGCTGGTGGTGCCGGGCTTTCACGTCCATGGCCTGGTCGCGGGCGTGCTGGCCGCCATCGTCACCGGCGTCACCAGCTGGGTTGGCGGGATGATCCTGCGCGACGACCTGCGCAGCTAACTGGCCGCGCCGGCGGCGATCAGGGCGTCGACGGCGGCCGGATCATAGCCCGCCTCGGCCAGCACCTGGCGGGTGTGTTCGCCCAGTTTCGGCGCGGGTCCGGCGGGTCCGGTGGGGGTCCCCGGAAACCGCGCCGGGGCCGCCGGCGCCAGGAAGCTGCCGCCCCAGCCGTCCGGCGTCTCGACGAAACAGCCGGCCTCGTGCGCCGTGGGGTCGGCGACGACCTCGTCGAGCGTAGCCATCGGCGCGCAGATCACATCGACCGAATTGATCAGCGCCAGAGCCTCAACCAGCGTCATGCCCGCGAAAGCCGCATCCAGCACCGCGCGGATCTCGCGCACCACGTCCAGGTCGGTGATCGGCAGGACGCAGCGCGGGTCGTCGATATAGTCGGGCCGCCCCACGGCCCCCATCACCGCGGGGAAGTCGCGGGGCCCGCGCGAGGCCATGCAGAACCAGCGGTCGTCCCGGGTGCGGAAGAAACCCCCCAGCGCCGCCGGCCGCTCGTCGCGCGGCTGGGCGGTGACCGCGGCGCCATAGCGCAGGTGGACCGCATAATCCCAGCCCAGAGCATAGGAACCGGCGCGGATCAGGGCGGTCTCCACCTGGCGGCCGACGCCGGTGGCGTGGCGCTCATGCACGGCCGCCAGGATCGCCGACAGCGTGGCCATCGCCGTCATGTGGTCGCCGAAGCCCGGCCGGCAGGTGAACGGCTCCTGGTCCGGCGGGATGGTGGCGTGCGCCACCCCGCTGCGGGTCCAGAACCCGGTGAGGTCGAAGGCCGGGACATCGGCCTCCGGGCCGGTCAGGCCGTAGCCGGTGACATTGGCGTAGATCAGCGTCGGGAAGGCGGCCTTGAGGCTGTCATAGTCAAGCCGCGCCCGCTTCAGGGCGCCGGGCCGCACGTTGGTGATGAACACGTCGGCGTCCTTAAGGATCGCCAGCAGGGCCGCGCGGCCGTCGGGCCTGGCGAGGTCCAGAACCACACCGCGCTTGCCACGGTTTTCGCAGGAGAAGATCGGGTTGCCAGGGCTCTCGGCGGTATCCGGCCAGAACCCGCGCGTGGGGTCGCCCGCCGAACTCTCGATCTTGACCACCTGAGCGCCCCAGTCAGCCATCACCGCCGCACAGCCCGGCCCGGCAATCCAGGTGGACCATTCGACGACCTTCAGATTGGACAGCAGCATGGAGGTCTCCTGGCGACGCCGCCACCATTGGACCCATGCCGGCGTCCGCGCCAGCGTCGCGCGGGCGCAGCCCCTTTTTGAACCGCCAAGACGCCAAGGACGCCAAGCGGCCGTGCGGGCGTAGACGCCGGGTCCTGACCCGGCGCCGTCTTGGCGAACTTGGCGTCTTGGCGGTCGAATCCGGCAGCGGCTTCGCGCTCACCCCGAGCCGCTGCCAGCCGGGCTCATCATGATGGTCGGTGACCGCCACCTGCGGCGGGTCGGGAAGTTCGCGCCAGCGGCGCACGAGGCTGACGTCGAGGGCCATATCGCGGCACAGCGACACCACATGGGCGTCGAGCGGCTCAGGGCCAGCGGTTGTCGCATCAATATCGGTGAATGGTTTGCTTGTGATGTGAACAAATCATGAACGAAAAGCTTGCCGAGTCAGGTGACCGCCAGTAATTTGCAAGTGCACTGCTACGGGCGGATTGGACCGCAGGATTTAGCCCCTGCGGTCCACCGTCGCCTCAATGGGAAACCCGAGGCTCAGTGTTGGCTCCCTGAGGGTGGGCGGAGGTACGTAGGCCTCCGTCCGCCGGAGGGTTCGCTAGAGTAGATTTACCCCAATCTATTGGCATGTCAGCAGTAGAATTCAAAAAGCCCACAGGAAGCGCGGGCGAAGATTCTGCAGCGTCATCCGGCGTCACTTTTGACATAGAAAAAGGGCGGGACCCTGCGGCCCCGCCCTCCAACTTTCGAACGTCTGAGCCTGGTAGACTAGAAGTCCATGTCGCCCATGCCGCCCATGCCGCCGCCGCCGGGCATGCCGCCGCCGCCGCCCTTCTTGGGCGCCTCGACGATAGCTGCTTCGGTGGTGATCATCAGGCCGGCGACCGAGGCCGCATCCTGCAAGGCGGTGCGGACCACCTTGGCCGGGTCGATGACCCCGGCCTTGACCATGTCGACGTACTCTTCGGTCTGGGCGTTGAAGCCGAAGGTCGCTGACTCGTTCTCCAGCACCTTGCTGACCACGATGGAGCCTTCGACGCCGGCGTTTTCGGCGATCTGGCGGATCGGGGCCTGCAGGGCGCGGCGCACGATAGCGACGCCGGCTTCCTGGTCGTCATTGTCACCCTTGAAGCCGTCCAGAACCTTGGAGGCCTTGAGCAGGGCGACGCCGCCGCCGGGGACGATGCCTTCTTCCACGGCCGCGCGGGTCGCGTTCAGGGCGTCGTCGACGCGGTCCTTCTTTTCCTTCACTTCGACTTCGGTGGCGCCGCCGACGCGGATCACCGCAACACCGCCGGCCAGCTTGGCCAAGCGCTCTTGCAGCTTTTCCTTGTCGTAGTCCGAAGTGGTGTCCTCGATCTGCTTCTTGATCTGGGAGATGCGGGCGGCGATGCCGGCCTTGTCGCC
>JANXXA010000321.1 GCA_025350885.1 Phenylobacterium sp. | reverse complement strand
GGACTCGCCCGGGTCGCGCCGCCCGCCGGGGAGCGCGATCTGGCCGGTGTGGCTGCGCAGCGTGTCCGAGCGCCGGGTCAAAATCACCGACAGTCCCGCCTCGCGCTGCACCAGGGCGACAAGCACGGCGGCCGGCTTCAGCGGCCCTGTGTCCGGGGCGCGTTCGGGGTTCAGGTCGAAGTCGGATCGGTGCGCACCGCCGTCCGCCGGCTCGCCTTCCTCCAGGGGATCGAGGTGGCGGGCCATCCAGCCGTGCAGATCGTGCGGCGCGGCGTCCTCTTTCACAACCGGGACGTCGTTCACAGCCGGGGCGCCCTAGGTCTGGTGAGCATGGGCCGGTCCCACCGGATACCAGGCGCCGTTGGACGCGACGCCCAGTGTCGGACCGTCCGGCGTGTCGCGCTCCGTCGCCATCTCCACCAGCTCGTAGAACACCGGCCGGGCGATCAGGGCTTCCAGGCCGCGACGGATGTGGACGTAGGGTCGCGGCTGGCCATCGGCGCCGATCTCCACCCGGATGTAGTTCTGCGGCCCCGCCTCCACCTCGTCGCCGACATTGGTCAGAAACCGGAGCGCCTCGCCGACGCGATCAACCCGCGTGGCGATGAACGGGGCGTCTTCCACCGTGATCTTCATCTTCTCGACGGGGGTGACGAGATGAAAGCCGTCGGAATCCTTGCGCAGCACCGTGGAGAACAGCCGCACCAGGGCCTCGCGACCGATCGGCGTCCCCTCGTGAAACCACAGCCCGTCCTTGCGGATGACGATGTCGATCTCGCCGCAGTGGGCCGGGTTCCACAGGTGGACCGGCGGCAAGCCCCGGCCGGGCGCCTGCCCTTTTGCCACGAGGGACTGGGCGGCCGCCGCGATGCCGTCCAGCCCTGATCCGCCCGCTGTCTCAGCCATGACCGCCAGGGTAGGCGCGCCCGGGGTTCGTCTCAAGCGGCCTGCACCGATCCGGCCAGATCGCCGGCTCGCGGGTCCAGCGCGCGGACCAGGATTCGGCGCGGGTCCACCGGCCCGGGCAGCACGACCTGCCCGGCGGTCACCCGGACAAACCCGATGCGGGCGAAATAGGCGGCGTCGCCGACCAGCAGCACATGGGTCTCGCCGACGGCTCGGGCGGTCTGGCAGGCGCGGTCGATCAGCCGCGCCCCGAAACCCGCGCTGCGCTCGTCCTGCTCCACGGCGAAGGGTCCCAGAAAGGTGATCGGCTTGCCACCCACCCGCACGCGCCACATCCGCGCACAGCCCAGCAGGCGGCCCGCCTGCCAGGCGCAGACCGAAAGCTCAGGCGCGAAGGTGGCGAATTCACGGACCCGCTCGGAGACCTTGGTAAAGCGGCCCGGCCCGAACGCGCGGTCAATCAGGGCGTCCACCAAGGGGGCGTCCCGCGGGCGTTCGGATTGCAGGGACAGCGCCGAGAGGGGCGCCGCGGACTGGACGGTCATGGGGTCTTCGCGGTGCGATGCGGCAGGACCGGCGCGACGCGGCGAGGCGCGAGCCGGGGGGCGCAGGTAAGGCTCCGACGGCGACGCGTCAACGCCGCCGTTGCGACGGCAGTCAACGCAGGGCAGGTTCGGCGGACATGGCCGAGACCCCCGCCGACAGTCCGCCCTCCGCCCGCGCCCTCTTGAAGGAGCGCGACTATCTGCTGTTCTGGGGCTCGCGGTGGACCGGCAGCTTCGCCGCCCAGATCCAGAGCGTGGCCTTGGGCTGGCAGATGTACGCCATCGCGCGCGCCACCCGCTCGGTTCAGGAAAGCGCCTTCCTGGTCGGAATGATCGGGCTGGCGGCGTTCATTCCGGTCTTCCTTCTGACCCTGCCGGCGGGCGAGACCGCGGACCGGCACAACCGCAAGACCGTGCTGCTGGTCTGTCTGGCGGCCGAGATGGCCACGGTACTGACGCTGGCCATCGCCAGTTGGCGTGGCTGGGCCTCGGTCCCGCTGCTGCTCGTGGTGGGGTTTCTGTTCGGCGCGGCACGGGCGTTTTTCGCCCCGGCCTCGACGGCGCTGGGGCCGATGTTGGTGCCAAGACCGCTGCTGCCCAGGGCCATCGCCTGGAATTCCCTGGCCTGGCAGACCGCCTCTGTCGCCGGGCCGGCGATGGGCGGCGTCCTCTTGCTGCTGTCGCCGGCGCACGCCTATTTCGCCACCTTCGGCCTCTATCTGGTCTCCGCCCTGTCGCTGGCGCTGATCCGCAAGAACGCCCAGCCGGTGGTCAATCCGGGCTCGCGCTGGGCGCTGATGAAAGAGGGGCTGTCGTACGTCTGGGCCCAGAAAATCGTCTTCGGCGCGATCTCGCTCGATCTCTTCGCGGTGCTGCTGGGCGGCGCGACCGCGCTCTTGCCGGTGTTCGCCCGCGATGTGCTGCAGGTGGGGCCGCAGGGGTTCGGCATATTGCGCGCCGGCCCGGCCATCGGCGCCACGGTCGTAGCCCTGTCGCTGGCGGCCCGGCCCATCCATCGCAAGGCCGGCGTGATCATGTTCTGGGGCGTCGCGGTGTTCGGTCTGGCGACCTGCGTCTTTGCCCTGTCGCGGTCACTTTGGCTGTCGGTGGCGGCGCTCGCCGTGCTGGGCGGGGCCGATATGCTCAGCGTCTATGTCCGCCAGACCCTGGTCCAGCTGGTCACCCCCGACGCCATGCGCGGGCGCGTGGCGGCGGTGTCCTCGGTGTTCATCGGCGCCTCGAACGAACTCGGCGAGTTCGAAAGCGGCGTGGTTGCCCGGTTCCTGGGTCCGGTCGGCGCCGCGCTGTTCGGCGGCGTCGGCGCGCTGATCGTCACCGGCGCCTGGGCCGGCCTGTTTCCCGCCTTGCGCAAGGCCGACCGCCTCGAATAACTGTCTCCCATAATCTTGAGGGAGAGACTTCGATGGGCGCATTGGACGGTAAGGTTGTCCTGGTCACGGGCGGCGGCAACGGCATCGGACGCGACTGTGCGCTGATCGCCGCGCAAGAGGGCGCGAAGGTGGTGGTCAATGATCTCGGCGCCGGCCTCAAGGGCGACGACGAGGGCTCCGCCGGGCCGGCCGAGAAAGTCGCTCAGGAAATCCGCGCCGCCGGCGGCGAGGCGGTCTCCAACTCCGACAGCGTGACCAGCCTGAAAGCGGTGGAAGGCATGGTCGAGCAGGCGCGCGACACCTTCGGCGGCCTGCACGCGGTGATCAATCCGGCCGGGATCCTGCGCGACGTGATGTTCCACAAGATGAGCGAGCGCGACTGGGACCAGGTCATCGAGGTGCATATGCGCGGCTCATTCAACGTCGCGCGCGCCACCATCGAGCTGTTCCGCGAGCAGAACGACGGCGCCTATATGTTCTTCACCTCGACCAGCGGCCTGTTCGGCAACATCGGCCAGGCCAACTACGGGGCGGCCAAGATGGGCATCGCCGGCCTCTCCCGGATCATCGCCATGGAAGGCGCGCGCAACAACGTCCGCTCCAACTGTGTGGCGCCGGTCGCCTGGACGCGGATGACCCAGTCGGTGCCGATCAAGGACGAAGCCGCCGCGGCCCGTCGGCAGGTGATGGCCGAGAAGGTCCGCGCCGACCAGCCGGCCCGTTTCTCCGTGGCCATGGTGACGCCGGCCGCGGCGCATGTGTCCGGCCAGATCTTCGGCTCGTCCGGCGAGAACATCATCCTCTATTCCCAGCCCCGGCCCGTGGAGACAGTGACCAAGGAAGAGGGCTGGACGGTCGCGACAATCCTCTCCGAAGCCGTACCGAAGATGGCGCCGAAGTTCTTCGACCTGAACCGCGCGCCCATGGCCGGCGCGCAACCGGCGAAGGCGCCGGCGTAGGAACTGTCCCGGAACGCGGCGCTTGCGCCGTGTCCGGGACCCCGCGACCCGGAATTCGCGTCCCAGGTGAACCTGCTTGTGGCGACGCCATTATGACGGTTAACGTGGAACGCAGGTCTTCGGGATGACCCGAGCTGTCTCAATTCGGCAGTCGTCACGACCATAGAATTCAGGAGTGTCTCATGAATTCCAAGTCTCTTTCCGTCGCCCTCTGCGCCCTCACCGCGTCGTTCGCGCTTTGCGCCACCGGCGCCGGCGCTGCGGCGATCGTCAACGGCGGCTTTGAAGCAGACGCCGCCAGCGTGCCGGCGGCCGGCGTCTATTTTGGGGCGATCACGGGCTGGAACGCGCCTGGCGGCTATCTGACGTCAGCGGGCTACTACAGCGCCGCGCCGCCGGAGGGTCGGATCTTCGCGCTGGTGGGCGGCGGGATCGATAGCGGCAGCTATCACCTGTCGCAGACCATAACCGGCCTGACGTCGGGCAGCCGCTACACCGTGAAATTTTCACTGGCCAGTGAGGACTTCGTCATTCCGGGCACGGTCGAGCAGGTCAACGTCTGGATGTCGACCGGCTCTGCGTCCGCCTCGCAGCTCTACAGTGCGCCGATAAGTTCCAACACGACGCCCTTTGGCCCAGGACCGCTTTGGGATCATTGGGGTGCTTTCAGCTACAGCTTCATCGCCAGCGCGGTCAGCGCGACGATCGATTTCCAGCAGACAGCGGCAACGACCGGTTCCGGCGACACCGGCCTCGACAATCTGTCGATTTTCGCTTCGGGCGGCGTGCCTGAGCCCGCGTCCTGGGCCTTGATGCTCTGCGGCTTCGGCGCTCTGGGCGCGGCCTTGCGTCGTCGCCGGGCGATGGTCGCGGCCTAGACCTTCCTGGATCAGTCCGAGGCCGGCCGCAGATCCAGGCCGGACAGGGCGAGGAACCGATCAAAATAGACGGTGTCGTCCAGGGTGTCGTTCATCCCTATCCAGGCTTCGTCGGCCATGCTGGCGCGCAGGCCCAGGAACGGCTCCGCATCGGGGCCGGACGGGTTGCGAAACCGGGTGGTCCGGCCTTCGACGATCTCCAGCATCGTCTCCGCCACCACTGTGGGCGGCGGCCCGGAGTCCGGCGTGGCGGTGTAAAAGGCGCGCATCCGTCCGCCATGCGGATAGGCGCTGCCGGCCTTGGGTTTCGGCAGATTGGCCAGGGTCATCGGCGTGGCGATGATGCCCGGCTCGACCAGGACGACACGGACCCCGAACGCGGACATTTCCGCGGCCAGCGACTCGCTGAGCGCTTCGACGGCGAATTTCGATGCGGCATAGGCGCCTGACCCCGCCGCCGCGATGCGCCCGGCGATCGACGACACATTGACGATCAGGCCGGCGCGGCGCGCGAGCATCGACGGCGCGACCGCCTTGATGCAGCGCAGCGTGCCGAAGTAGTTGGTGTTCATCACCGCCTGGAACCGGGCCAGGGTTTCATCCTCGACCGCGTCGATGCTGTAGATGCCGGCGTTATTGATCAGCACGTCGATGCTGTCGGCGGCGCCCGGCCCGGCCGCGAAGAGGCTGGCGACAGATGCGTCGTCATCGACATCGAGCTCGGCGACGACGATCGGCAGGTTCTCGCGCGCGGCGATGTCAGCGAGGTCGCAATCCCTGGGGGTTCGCATCGCCGCGACGACGGTGTGTCCCGCCCGCGCCAGCACCAGGGCGGTTTCCCGGCCGATTCCCTTGCTCGCCCCGGTGATCAGTGTCTTCGCCACGCCAGCCTCCTTGATGCCTTCGCCCCGGGTAGGATCACTCCGGAGCGTGGCGAGTCAAACCCAGGCTCTGAAACCGGAAGTTGGACGCCGCCGCTTTCAGCGACGCTCAGCCCTCAGCCAGCCGCTCCAACGCCTCGCCATCCAGCCTGCGCACCGTCCAGCCGGTCTTCGCCGCGGCGCCCAGGCTGTCGTAGAAGGCGATCGACGGGGCGTTCCAGTCGAGCACCGACCATTCCAGCCGACCGAGGTCAGCCTCGACGCAGCGTCGGGCGAGCCGCGCCAGCAGCGCCTTTCCGGCGCCCAGCCCGCGTGCGTCGAGTTCGACGAACAGGTCCTCCAGGAAGATCCCTGCCCGCCCCTGAAAGGTCGAATAGCTGTAGTACCAGAGCGCGAAGCCCACGGGTCGGCCGCCCGCCTCGGCGATGTCGCAAAAGCAGCGGGGGTTCTCGCCGAACAGGTCGCGGCGGATGTCGGCCTCGGTGGCCTCGACCTCGTGCAGCAGTTTCTCGTATTCCGCCAGGTCGCGGATGAACCGCAGGATCAGCGGGATGTCGGCCGGCGAGGCGACCCGTACGGTGACCGTCATGCGGGCGCGGAACCGCCGCCGATGATCACGCCTGGCGGTGGCGGCATGGCGTCCGGCACGAAGAAGTCGGGCATCAGCGGCTGGGTGGGATCGACGCGGTATTTGTCGAAATCCCGCACCCCTTCGGCGTAGAGGAAGCTGTCGTCGATCAGGAAGTTGCCGGTGAAGTCGCGCGCCGGCTTCTCGAAGATCGCATGCGCCGCGTCGGCCATGATCTCCACGGTGCGGCAGCGCGCCATGCCCTCTTCGCCCGACAGCGCGAACCGGATCGCCGCTGTGGCGATGCCGGTGCGCGGCCAGAGCGCGTTGAAGGCGATCCCGTCGGCCTTGAACTCGGCGGCCATGCCTAGCACGCACAGGCTCATGCCGAACTTGGCCATGCTGTAGGCGGTGTGGCCGGCGAACCACCTGGCGTTCATGTCCAGCGGCGGCGACAGCATCAGTACGTGGGGATTGGCGCTGCGCTTGAGATGCGGGATGCAGGCCTTGGAGGTGAGATAGGTCCCGCGCGCGTTCACCTGGTTCATCAGGTCGTAGCGTTTCATATCGGTGGCGAGCGTGCCGGTCAGCTGGATCGCCGAGGCGTTGTTGACGCAGATGTCGATGCCGCCGAAGCGTTGGACGGCCTGTTCGACGGCCGCCATGACGGACGCCTCCTCGCGCACATCGACGATCAGCGGCAGGGCCTGGCCGCCGGCTTTTTCTATCTCCGCCGCAGCCGAATAGATGGTGCCGGGCAGGTGTTTGTGCGCCTCGGCGGTCTTGGCGGCCACCACGATGTTCGCCCCGTCGCGGGCGGCCCTGAGCGCGATGGCCAGGCCGATGCCGCGACTGGCGCCGGTGACGAAGAGGGTCTTGCCTGACAGGCTCACAGCTTGGCTCCCGTGGTTTCTTCTGACAACGCCCACAGCTGGTCGGCGGCGCTCGGGTCGAGGGCATGAGGCGCGACGCCGAAGCGGTCGCCCGGTTTGAAGGTCTGAGCCTCAGCCAGGTTTTCCAGATAAAGTCCGCCGACGCCCTCAAGCTCATCTCCGGTGGCCGCCCAGACGCTGGTCGAGGCCCCCTGCGCCGGTGTCTTGAAGCCGGTGGCGATGACGCCCGCCTCGTCCATCCAGCCCATGGCGATCATCTCTTCACGGGGAAGATGGCGCTGCAACGGCGTCATGATCCCGCCGGGCATGACCGAGTTGGCGGTGACGCCCAGGTCGGCGAACCTCTGATGAAAGCCCAGGGCAAACAGGGCGTTGGCGGTCTTCGACTGGCCATAGGCCTGCCACTTCTCATAGGGGCGGGTGCGGTAGTGCGGATCGTCGAAGTTCATGGCGCTGCGCAGGTGGGCGATCGAGGACAGCGAGACCAGCCGCGCACCGCGGCCCTCCTCGGCGCCGTTCATCAGCGCCCGGGCCAGTCCCATGCCCAGCGCGAAGTGGCCGAAGTGGTTGGTTCCGAGCTGCATCTCCAGGTCATCTGCGGTGTAGCTCAACGGGCAGGCCATGACGCCCGCGTTGTTGATCAGCATGTGCAGCGGACGGTCGCCCCAGTCGGTGGCGAAGGCGGCCACGGTCGCAAGGTCAGAGAGGTCCAGCGTGCCGACGCTGACCCGCGGAGCCCTCAGCTCATCATTGAGCTTAGCGGCGGCGGCCTCGCCCGCTACCTTGTTGCGCACGGCGATCATCACATCGGCGCCGGCGCCGGCCAGCGCGCGGACGGTCTCGATGCCGATACCGGTCGCCCCGCCGGTGACGATGGCGGTCCGGCCGGAAAGATCCTTGCCCTCCAGCACGACGGCAGCGTCAGTATAGGGATCGAACCCCGAGGTTATGCGGGTCATGGACGTTCAACCTTTCGGAACCTTACAGCGTAAGTCTCTAGGCCGCCGCCCGGTACCAGTCGATGCCGTTTTCATCGCGCGTGCGCACGGCCTGGCCGCGCGACATCAGGCAGTTGAGGTGCGCCAGGCTCTCGCCGGTGGCCAGGCCCAGCAGGTTCTGGTCGATGGTGCGGCGGAACAGGACGTGGAACACGTCGACCACACGCCTGGGCTCGGCGATCAGGGCATGAAGTCGGGAAAGCCCGCGCTCGTGGCCGCCGATCAGATGGTCGATCCGCGCATGCAGGCCGTGGAACGGATCGTTATGAGCGGGCAGCACCAGCACGTCGTCGGGGATCCTGGTCCTGATCCGCGCCAGCGAGGTCAACCAGTCGGTCAGCGGATCGCCGTCGGGCTCCGTGGGGAAAACCGAGACGTTGGAAGAGATCTTCGGCAGCACCTGGTCGCCGCTGATCATCAGCTTCAGCTCGGGGCAGTGCAGGCAGGCGTGCTCGGGGCTGTGGCCGGAACCCACCACGATGCGCCACAGCTTACCGCCGATCTCGATCTCGTCGCCGTCGTTGAGCCGGTGGTAGCTGTCGGGCAGGGCGTGCAGGCCTCGCCCGAAGCCGCCGAAGCGGGCCTTGTAGTGTTCCAGCGCGTCTTCGTCCCAGCCGGCGGCGCGGAAGAACTGCACGGCGTCGTCCGGCGCCTCGCGCCCGGTGTCGGCCGACAGCGAACGGCAGGTCAGATATTCCAGCCGGGTGATCCACAGCTTGGCGTCGAACTTCCGCGTCAGATAACCGCTCATGCCGATGTGGTCTGGGTGCATGTGGGTGACGAACACCCGGCTGACGGTCTTGCCGGCCAGCGGCCCCTGGAACGCGGCGCGCCAGGCGTCTCGCGTCGCCGTCCCGCCCATGCCGGTGTCGACGATGGCCCAGCCATCCGCCTCCTCGATCGCCCAGACGTTGATGAACCCCAACGCCCCGCCCAGCGGCATGCGCAGCCACTTGACCCCTGGCGCGACATCCATCGCCTCGCCGCCCACCTTCACGCCCTGCTCGAAGGGGTAGATGAGCTTCGGCCGCGGATGGTCCGCGAAGGTCTGTTCGATGCCGTCCCGCAATGTCTGCTCCCAAGGTCGAGCCTCCATCTTCGGCCGCCCCGGCCGCCAGGGCAAACGCATTGGTGTCAGGAGGCTCGCTTGCCGCCGGGCGAGACGGCTGAAATAGTCCGCGCCAAGCTTATCGGGGATCCCTCATGACAAAGTTCGCCGGCGCGCTCGCCGCCATTTGCCTTCTGGCCGTCCCGCTCGCCGGCGCCGTCCAGGCCCAGAGCCGCCCGGACCAGATTGCCTTCCGGGCGCTCTACAAGGAACTGGTCGAGACCAACACCCAGGCCTCCAACGGCAGCTGCACCCTGGCGGCGGAAAAGATGGCCGCGCGGCTGAAGGCGGCGGGCTTCCCCGATAGCGACCTGACCCGCTTCGCCGCGCCGGAATTTCCCAAGAACGGCGGCCTGGTGGCGGTCTATCCGGGCCGGGACCCCAAGGCCAAGGCGATCCTGCTGCTGGCGCACATCGACGTGGTCGAG
>JANXXA010000263.1 GCA_025350885.1 Phenylobacterium sp. | reverse complement strand
GGTGTTCAAGGTCGTTGTGGCGGAAGACGACCTTCTCGCCCTGATGCTGCCGGATGCCGCTGATCATCGAATTGTGGTTCAAGGCGTCGGAGAAGATGATCAGGCCCGGCAGGATCTTATGCAGGGTCGAGAGCGACGCCTCGTTGGAGACATAGCCCGAGGTGAACAGCAGGGCCGCCTGCTTCTGATGAAGGTCGGCGAGTTCCTGCTCCAGCTCCACGTGATAGTGCGTCGTGCCCGAGATGTTGCGGGTGCCGCCCGAGCCCGAACCGGCCTCGTCGATGGCCGCCTTCATAGCCTCGGTGACCACGGGGTTCTGGCCCTGGCCGAGATAGTCGTTGGAGCACCAGACCACCACGTCGCTCGTCGAGCCGTCGTCGCGGGTCCAGGTGGCGCGCGGGAACTCACCGCGGTGGCGCTTCAGGTCAGCGAACACCCGGTAGCGGCCCTCGGCGCGGACCTTTTGAACGGCGCTCTCAAACGCGGAACGGTAATCCATGACGAGGTTCCCAGCACGGCTTTGCCGTCGTATAGGCGCGGCCAGCACCGCGATGCCTTGATCCAGATCAGGGCGACAGAGCGGCAGATGCCGAGGCGCTTACCGCCTGCGCCGTGCAGCGGCCCAGAGAACCGCGGCGGCGGCGAGCACCAAGAACTGGGCCAACGCTGACGCCAGGCCCATTCCGGGCAAACCAAGGCTGAACAGTAGCCGCTCGGAGCCCGGCGAAGGATCGTTGCTGATGAACACCAGCCCCAGGAGCCCCAGCGACCCCAAAAGGATCATGACTGCACCAGCCAGCTCCCGCGGGCCGCGGCTCATGGCGCTTGCCTCGGGCGTGTGAAGCCCTGCAGACGGTTCAGGACGTGTCATTGGCCGACGCCGCCAACCTGGCAGGGATAGGTATCTTCCATCGCGAAGCGGATGAAGCTGGACGCGCCGATGCCCTTCGCGGTCGCGGCGAACCTCGAATATTTCACGACGGCCATCACGGCATCGTTGGCCGTCATGGCCTTTGGGGGACAGATCGTCCGGCGAGGCGTCTCGCGCCGCGCCTGCTGAGCCATCAGCTGGTCCATCGCCCCTACGACATAGCCCATGCAGAGGGACTGGCCAGACTTCGCGTCAGGACCGCCGGCGTTGCACAAAGCCTGCAGTTTCGCGGCGTCCATGAAGCCCGGCATCATCGACGCCGCCGGCGGAGAGCCGGTAACCAGCGACAAGATCAGGATTGCGAGCATCGTAGCCTCCACCGCCGTCGCGACGCCGCGATCGACCCGAAGACTGGCGGCCTGAAGCCCGCCGGGCATTGCGGGAGATCAAGCCGCATACCCCACGCAAGACACACGATGTTCAGCCGGACACCGGGAGGGTTTGATCCTGGTCAAGGCACAGACGCGACCGCCGCCGTCAGATTGGGCATCCGCCGGAACCCCACATGAACAGCCTCAACACGACAGACCCCCAGATTTCAGCGCCGAGCCCAGGCGCGGCGCTGAACGCCGAAACCGCTCAGATGCAGCAGCTGATCACGTGCGGCCTCGAAGCGTGGGGCGCCTACTGGACCGCCTGTCTGGGCGCGCGGGATTTTGCGGGTCTCTACCGCGCGAACACCGCCCTGGCGGCGGAGGCCCTGACCCTGGTGGGACACGCCGCGGCGGGGCGTCAGCGCGTGGATGGCAGGGTTGTGCCGACACTCAACGAAGCCTGACATGGGTTCGCCGCCGCGCAGGCGGACACCGCCGCTGTCCGTCCTGTCTTGCGCCCTGACCGGTGGCCTGGTCGCGCTGGGCGTCAACCTGTTCATAGGCGGTGGTCGGCGCTGAGCCACGCCGCACGCTTTGACACAGCGCAAGGCGGTCATTGCCAGGTGGCCCGACGCTCCTGGAAACCCGCCGCCCAGGAGCCTCCCATGTCCGATCACACTCAACTCGCCGGCAAGGTCGCCCTTGTGACCGGCGCCGGCGGCGCCATCGGCGCCGCCACGGCGCTGCTGATGCTGGCGCGAGGCGCGTCGGTTGTCGCCGTTGACCGCGCCGGCACGTCGCTCGCAGGCCTCGAGAGTGACGCGGGCGCCGGCGCCAGCCTGCACCTTGTCCACGCGGACGTGACCTCCGAGGGCGCGGTCGCCGGGTATGTTGCGGAAGCGTTGAAGGCCTTCGGTCGGATCGATGTCTTCTTCAACAACGCCGGGGTCGAAGGCCAGGTGGCGCCGATCGCGGATTATCCCCTGGCTGACTTCCAGCACGTGCTGCAGGTCAACATCGTCGGCGTGTTCCTGGGGATGAAGCATGTGATCCCGGCGATGGCGGCGCAGGGCGGCGGGAGCATCATCAACACCTCCAGCGTGGCCGGGCTCATGGGATCAGCCGGCCTGAGCGCTTATGTCGCCAGCAAACACGCGGTGATTGGACTGACCCGGACAGCGGCGATCGAATGCGGGCCCAAGAATATCCGCGTCAACAGCGTCAATCCAGGGCCTATCGAGAGCCGCATGATGCGCTCGATCGAAGGCATGGCGGCGCCCGATGCGGCTCAGGCCGTGCACGACCAGTTCGCCGAGAGGATTCCGCTGGGCCGCTACGGGAGTTGTGACGAAGTCGCCTCGATGGTGGCCTACCTGGCCAGCGACGAGGCGAAATACCTCACGGGCGGCGTCTTCGTCGTCGATGGCGGCATGACA
>JANXXA010000246.1 GCA_025350885.1 Phenylobacterium sp. | reverse complement strand
AGATTCTCGACAAGATCGAGCAGACCCTGCGCACCGAATTCATGTCGAACCTGGCGCGCACCTCCAAGCGCGACAGCCACGAGATGATGGCCGACATCTTCAACGCCTTCGACCGCCAGACGGAAACCCGCTTCATTACCGCCCTGGAAGAGCGCAACCGCGAGGCGGCCGAGCGCATCCGCGCCCTGATGTTCGTCTTCGAGGATCTCTCCAAGCTCGATCCCGGCGGCGTCCAGACCCTGCTGCGGACGGTCGAGAAGGACCAGCTGGCGCTGGGCCTCAAGGGCGCATCCGACGCCCTGCGCGAGATGTTCTTCTCCAACATGAGCGAGCGCGCCGCCAAGATCATGCGCGATGACATGGAAAGCATGGGTCCAGTGCGCCTACGCGAGGTCGAACAGGCGCAGATGGCCATGGTTCAGGTCGCCAAGGACCTGGCCAACAAGGGCGAGATCGTCCTGGTCGGAGCCGGCGGCGACGACGACGAGCTGGTCTACTGATGGCGCTCATCTCCAGCCCTCTCGCCCCGCCGCAGGACGCCGCCCACGAAAAGTTCGGCTTCGACACCGTGTTCGAGGCCACCGGCGAGATGGTGCTCGCCGCGCCGCGTCCCAGGCGCAGCTTTACCGCTGACGAGGTCGAGGCGATCCGCCGCGCCGCCCGCGCCGAGGGCGAGGCCCAGGCGCTGGCCGGCGTCGCGCGCCGCCAGGCCGACGCGCTCGAGGTCATCGCCCAGACCAGCCAGCAGGCGCTGTCCAGGCTGGCGGAGGTCGCGCATCTGCACCGGGTCGGGTCGGCGGACCTGGCGCTGGCGTGCGCACGGGCCATCGCCGCGGCCGCGCTGGACGCCTTCCCCCAGGCCCCGGTGCGCGCCGCGCTGGAGGCGCTGGCCCGGGAGATCGAGGCCGCGCCGCGGCTGGTGCTGACCGCCGACGCCGAACTCACTGAGGGCCTGCAACGGGTGCTTGAAGAGACCGCTCAGCGCGTCGGCTATCCCGGGGCGATCATCGTGCGCGACGATCCGGGCCTCGCGCCGCACGCCTTCGTCCTCGATTTCGGCGACGGCTCGGCCAGCTTCGATCCGCGGGCCGCCGCCGAGCGTGTCGCCCAGGCTCTGCGCGCGGCGCTCGCCGCCGAGGGCCTGCACGCCGAACCGCTGATTCCCGGGGCTGAGAAAGCCGCCACCGACGCTCAGAGCTCTGAAAGCTAGGCCATGTCCGAAACGCCAGACATTGAAACCGCCGATGCGCCCGACGCGGGAACCGAGCTGAAACTCGACGAATTCGCCGCTGGCGAAGGCCCGTTGCCGGACGCGCCGAGCGAGGACGAGACGAAGACCGCCACCGATCTGGCGACCGTGTTCGATGTGCCGGTGAACATTTCCGCCGTGCTTGGCCGCGCCAGCCTCTCGGTCGCCCAGCTTCTGCAGTTGGGCCAGGGCAGCGTGCTCGAACTCGACCGCAAGGTGGGCGAAGCGATCGACATCTACGTGAACAACCGCCTGGTCGCCCGCGGCGAGGTCGTCGTCGTCGACGAGCGGCTCGGTGTCACCATGACTGAAATCATCAAGGACGGCGACGGCCAGGGCTGACACCCACCGTTCGAGGGAGACTATTCATGCGACTTCTGGTCGTCGGACAACTGAACGGACAGCTCTCAACCGCCGTGAAAATGGCGATGAGCGCGGGCGCCAAGGTGAGCCACGTCGAGACCATCGCCGCGGCCACCCACGCACTCAGGGCCGGGCAAGGGGCTGACCTGATGATGGTCGACTACCGGCTTGATATCGCCGCCCTGATCGCCGCCAACGAGGCCGAGCGGATCCGCGTTCCGGTGGTGGCCTGCGGTGTCGGCGCGGACGCGGCGGGCGCCGCGGGTGCGATCCGCGCCGGGGCCAAGGAATTCATTCCCCTGCCCCCCGATGCCCAGCTGATCGCCGCGGTGTTGGCCGCCGTCGCCGACGACAACCGCCCGATGGTGGTGCGTGATCCGGCGATGCAGGCGGTGATCGCCATGGCCGACCAGATCGCCCCGTCCGACGCCTCGATCCTGATCACCGGCGAAAGCGGCGTCGGCAAGGAGGTGATCGCCCGCTACGTGCACCAGAAGTCGCGGCGCGCCGGTCGCCCGTTCATCTCGGTCAACTGCGCCGCGATCCCCGAGAACCTGCTGGAAAGCGAGCTGTTCGGTCACGAGAAGGGCGCCTTCACCGGCGCGGTGGCCCGCCGCATCGGCAAGTTCGAGGAGGCCAACGGCGGTACCCTGCTGCTCGACGAAATCAGCGAGATGGACGGACGTCTCCAGGCCAAGCTGCTGCGCGCCCTGCAGGAACGCGAGATCGACCGGGTCGGCGGCGCCAAGCCCGTCAAGGTCGATATCCGCATCCTCGCCACCTCCAACCGCGACCTGATCGCCGCGGTGAAGGACGGCAGCTTCCGCGAAGACCTGCTCTATCGCCTCAACGTCGTGAACCTGCGCCTGCCGCCGCTGCGCGAGCGGCCTGGGGACGTGCTGGCGCTGGCCGAGTTCTTCGTCCGCAAATACGCCGCCGCCAATGGCGCGCCGGAGCGCGCCCTGTCCGCCGAGGCTCGCCGCCGGCTGGCCGGTCACCGCTGGCCGGGCAACGTCCGCGAGCTGGAGAACGCCATGCACCGCGCGGTGCTGCTGGCCTGCGGCAGCGAGATCGAGGAAGCCGCCATCCGGCTGCCCGACGGCCAGCCCTTTGCCGCGGCCGATCCGCACGCGCGCGCCGCCCAGGCCGCCTCCTTCGCCGCCGAGAGCGCCACGCGAGACTTCGTCGGCCAGACCGTCTCGGCGATGGAGCAGCAGCTGATCCTCGACACGCTGGAGCACTGCCTGGGCAACCGCACCCACGCCGCCAACATCCTGGGCATCTCCATCCGCACCCTGCGCAACAAGCTCAAGGAATACACCGAGGCCGGCGTCCCGGTGCCGCTGCCGCAGGGGGCCGCGGCCAATGCGGCCTAGCATCTGGCCTGAAGATGGCTGACGCCTCACTCCCCTCGCGTCTCGGACAGGCGCCCACGGCGCGCGAGATGCTGGGCTGGGTGGCGCGTGGCGAGGTCGGCCTGGCCGTCGGCGTGGTCGGCATCGTCGTCCTGCTGATCCTGCCGATCCCGGCCTTCCTGCTGGACATGCTGCTGGCGATCTCGATCACCAGCGCCGTGCTGATCCTGATGACCGCGGTGCTGATCAAGAAGCCGCTGGAGTTTACCGGCTTTCCCATGGTGCTGCTGGTCACCACGCTCTACCGGCTGTCGCTGAACATCGCCTCGACCCGGCTGATCCTCGGCCATGGTCACGAGGGGGTTCACGGCGCGGGCCACATCATCGAGGCGTTCGGCAAGCTGATGATGGGCGGCAGCTTCGTCATCGGCGTGATCGTCTTCGCCATCCTGGTAATCGTCAATTTCGTGGTGATCACCAAGGGCTCGGGCCGGATCGCCGAGGTGGCGGCCCGCTTCACCCTGGACTCCATGCCCGGCAAGCAGATGGCCATCGACGCCGATCTGTCGTCCGGCTTGATCGACGAGGCCGAGGCCAAGAAACGCCGCAAGGATCTGGAGCAGGAGTCCACCTTCTTCGGGGCCATGGACGGCGCGTCCAAGTTCGTGCGCGGCGATGCGGTCGCCGGCCTGATCATCGTCGCCATCAACATCATCGGCGGCATCCTGATCGGGGTGATCCAGCACAAGATCCCGCTGGGCCAGGCGGCCTCGACCTACACCATCATGACCATCGGCGACGGCCTGGTGAGCCAGATCCCGGCGCTGATCATCTCTATCGCCGCGGGCTTCCTGGTCTCCAAGTCGGGCGTCGAGGGCTCGGCCGACAAGGCGCTGGTCACCCAGCTGGCGATGAATCCGGTCGCGCTCGGCATGGTCTCCGCCGCCGCGGGGGTGCTCGCGCTGATTCCCGGCATGCCGTTGGCGCCGTTCGCCGCCATCTCCATCGGCGCGGGTACGCTGGCCTGGCGCCGCTCGCAAAAGGCCCTGCAGCCGCCGCCGGTCGAGATCGCTCCACTGCAGGCGGACCAGGAAGAGCCGATCGCCCAGACCCTGGCGATCGACGAGATCAAGATCGAGCTGGGCTATGGCCTGCTGGGCCTGATCAACGACCTGGAGGGCCGCCGGCTCACCGACCAGATCAAGGCGCTGCGCCGCACCCTGGCCGGCGACTTCGGCTTCGTCATGCCGTCGGTGCGCATCCTCGACAACATGCGCCTGCCGAGCCAGGGCTATTGCATCCGCATCAAGGAGATGGAGGCCGGCTCCGGCGAGGTGCGGCTGGGCAGCATGATGGCCATGGATCCGCGCGGCGGCCAGGTGGAACTGCCTGGCGAACACGTCCGCGAGCCGGCGTTTGGCCTGCCCGCCACCTGGGTCGATGACAGTCTGCGCGAGGAGGCCACTTTCCGCGGCTACACCATCGTCGATCCGGCCACCGTGCTGACCACTCACCTGACCGAGATCCTCAAGGAGAACATGCCGGATCTGTTGTCCTATTCCGAGGTGCAGAAGCTGCTGAAGGACCTTCCGGCGGAACAGAAAAAGCTGGTGGAGGACCTGATCCCGGCGGTGGTCAGCGCCACGACGATCCAGCGGGTCCTGCAGGCCCTGCTGCGCGAGCGCGTGTCGATCCGCGACCTGCCGGCGATCCTGG
>JANXXA010000211.1 GCA_025350885.1 Phenylobacterium sp. | reverse complement strand
GCTCAAGCTGGTGGTGCCCGCCACGCTGCTGATCATCTTCCTGCTGCTCTACCTGACGTTCGGCCGTTGGGATGAAGCCGCGCTGATCATGGCGACCCTGCCCTTCGCGCTCACCGGCGGCATCTGGACCCTCTACCTGCTGGGCTACCACCAGTCTGTCGCCACCGGCGTCGGCTTCATCGCGCTCGCCGGCGTCTCGGCCGAGTTCGGGGTGGTGATGCTGATCTATCTGAAACACGCTTTCGCCGAGCGGGGGTCCGATCCGGACGACGCCGACCTGATCGAGGCCGTGCGGGAGGGCGCGCTGCTGCGCGTGCGCCCCAAGGCCATGACCGTCGCCGTCATCCTGGCCGGCCTTGCCCCGATCCTTGTCGGCCACGGCGCGGGGTCGGAGGTCATGAGCCGGATCGCGGCGCCGATGATCGGCGGGATGCTCACCGCGCCGCTGCTTTCCATGCTGGTCATCCCGGCCGGCTATCTGTTGCTTCGACGGCGTCGAAACGGCCGTGGCCCAGGCCCCGGCCTGCGCGAGCCCACCGAGGTTCGGGCGCGGTAAGCCCGGGTCCGCGGGGTCAGCGCCGCGCGGCCTGCAAGGCGGCTTCGTCCTCGACCTGGCCCAGCCGATCCTTGCCGAAGAACATCTCGTCGCCGACGAAGAAGGTCGGGATGCCGAAGGCCCCTCGCGCGACGGCGGCCTCGGTGTTGGCCACCAGTTCGGCCTTGACCTCAGGCTCCTGAGTGGCGGCGATCAGCGCGGCGGCGTCAAGGCCGCCGGCCGTCAGCACGCGGGCGACCACCTCGGGATCGTCCATCTTCTCGCCGGCTTCCCACATGGCGGCCTGCACGACGTCGACATAGGTGTCGCCGACGCCTGCCCGGCGCGCGGCCACCAGCCCGCGCATGATCAGCAGGGTGTTGACCGGGAAATGCGGATTGGCGCGGAAGGCGCTCAGGCCATGCCTGGCGACGAAGCGGCGGGTCTCCAGACCCTCATAGGCCAGCTTGCCCGTCACCCCGCCGAACGCCACCATCGGCGAGGCGTTGTTGGTGGCCTTGAAGATGCCGCCCAGCAGGCACGGGATCAGGTTGATCGTCGCCCCCGTGCGCGCGGCGATCGCCGGCAGCACCTTGCCGGACAGATAGGCGTTGGGGCTGCCGAAATCGAAGATGAAGTCGATGCTGACGGGTCGGGTCATGGGGTGCTCATGGGTGGGTGCTCATGGGGGGCTCATGGGGGGCTCACCAGGTTTCTGTCCAGGGCCGCAGGTCAATCTCGTGGCTCCAGGCTGACCGGGGCTGCTTGTGCAGGGCCACGAAACTGGCGGCGATGTCCTCGGGCTTGAGGATCGAATCGCCTTCCAGCAGGTCATCGACGTTGCCGCGATTTTCCCGGATGAACACGCCATCGACCGCGCCGTCGATCACCACATGGGCCACGTGAACGCCTTGGGGTCCGAGCTCGCGGGCCATGCTCTGGGCGACCGCGCGCAGGCCATGCTTGGCGGCGGCGAAGGCGGCGAACCCGTCGCGGCCGCGCACGCTGGCCGTCGCACCGGTGAACAGGATCGTGCCGCGGCCGCGCGGAACCATGGCCTTGGCCGCCTCGCGCCCGGCCAGGAAACCAGCGAAACAGGCCATTTCCCAGACCTTGTGGAACACCCGGGCGGTGGTCTCGCGGATGCCGAAACGCACGTTCGCGCCGATGTTGAAGACCACCACCTCCAGCGGGCCGATGTCGCGTTCGATGGTGGCGAACAGCTCAACCATCTCATCTTCGGAGCGGGCGTCGACGCCGAAGGCGTGGGCCACGCCGCCGGCCTCGCGGATCGAATGGGCGACCAGGTTGAGCGCGTCGAGATTGCGGGCGCGCCGGGTCATGCAGACCACATGGCCCTGATCGGCGAAGGCGCGGGCCAGGGCTGAGCCCAGGCCGTCGCCGACGCCCACCACGAGGCAAACGCCCAGACCTTGGCTCATGACCGGCTCCGTTCGAAAACTGCACCGATGTTCATGCTGAACCGAACCCAGTCAAGGAAATGTCGGACCTGGAACGCCGCTTTACCGGCCCTCGGCAAGGTCACGCCGGACGGGGATATGTACGACGCCGCCCTGCACCGGGCCGGCTTCGGCGGACCACAGGCTCATTCGCAGCCGGGAAGCCAGCTTCACCGCCGCGTCGTCGAAGTCGAGGCCGTCGGGGCTGGTGAGTTCGATCGCGCAGTCGGCCAGCGCGCCCCCCGCCGCCACCGCGCAACGCACCACCGCGCCCGGGCTCCGCGGCCGGCCGAGCGTGGCGGGGAGCTCGCCGATCAGGGTCCGCGGATCGAAGCCCGCCAGCCAGACCGGCGCGCGGACCGTGCGATCCGCGGCTTCGTTCGACGGGGGGAAGCGGATCGGTACGTCGACCTCGATCGGCGCCCCTGCCGGCGCCCCGGCCATGACTTGCGGCGAAACGCGGAAGCGCGGCGCCAGCGCCACGGCCTGTCTGCCAAAGCCGTGGCCGATGGGAACCTCCTTGGCCACCACGCAGCGATCGAGGGTCCCGGCGCGCGCCACCTTGCAGTGGGCGACCGCATAGCCTTCCCCACCGCCGCCCTGGGCCGGATAGGCGGTCGCCATATCTTCAAAGCTCGGCGCCTGCGCCCAGGCCGACGAGCCCAGCAAGGTGACGCGGCGCATCGACACGGGATTGTTGTAGACGATGAGGTCGCGGGCGTTGAGCTCGTGACCGCCGACATTGCTTTGCTTGTCGCTGCCCTCGGGCGGCACATCCCGGGACGCGGCGAGAACGCTCTGCAGGTTCGATTCGCTGTCTGAAGCGTTGAAATTGATGGCGATGTTGATCAGCGCATCGACCGGCCCGTCGGGTCCCTGGCGAGGCGTCAGCTTGAGCGTCGGGCGAAGCGCCAGGGCGGCCGCGCCGAAGCCCTTTCCCGGCGGCGTCTCATAGGCGACGCGGCACCACTCGGCCAGGCCGTGCACATCGACCTGGCAGGTCAGGGTCACCTGGCCGCCGACGCCAGCCTGGCGCATTCCCGCCGGCCAGATCGCCACGTCCTGGCTGGCGATGTTGTCCTGGCCGCCGCCCACAACCACCCTGACGTCGGCCGGCGGCGCGGTTTTCGGCCTGGCCGTCACGACCAGGGGCGAGACCTCGCCCTGAGGCGGTTTTGACGCCGCGCCGGTGGGCGCTTCCGGGGCTCCGGCCGCCAGCAGCGCAAGGAGCAGGATCGGCATTTGCTGAACATCCTTGTCCGCAGGGCTGGTTGATCAGGACGGCTCTATGGCTTGGTCTGGGGCTGGGTCGTGTTCTGGGGCTGGGTCGTGTTCTGGGGCTTGGAAGGCGCGCCTGGCGGGCGCAGTTCGGCGTGGCTGACCACGAACCGTTCGAGTTGCTGTTTGACAAGGTCCCAGTCCGGCGCGAGTTCCAGCGCCTTTCGGTAGTCGAGGTAGGCCGCCTTGGGGTTGTCCAGCCACTCGAAGGCGAGCGCGCGGTTATAATAGGCCTTCTCCGGCTCCTTGACCCCCAGTTCGAGGGCCCTGTTGAGGTCGGCCACGCTTTCGGTGAAGCGGTGCGCCCCGATATGGGCGGCGCCGCGGTTCACATAGGCCTCGGGAAAGTCGGCCTTGTAGCGGATGGCGGTATCGAAATCCTCGGTCGCCTGGTCGTATTTCAGGCTTCGCAGCTTGAGGATGCCCCGGTTGACGTAGGTCCCGGCGCGGTCGAGCGGGAGCATCCCCTCGGTGTCCAGGGCGCTGGTGCAGAGCTGCTCGACGCGAAACCCGAACTCGCCCCTCTTCGCCGCGTCTGAGCAGGCTTCGGCAAGCCCGCCGCCGGTAACGCTGATTCCGGGCTGGGCCTGCATGGGCCCCGCAAACGCCCCCGCAGCGGTGATCATGGCGGCCACGGCCACGACGGCTCCCGCGCTGGCGTTCATTGGAGCGGCCCTCCTGGCCGAGCCGCAAGATTTTGCGGCGACAATGGCCCGACGATCTTCCGGCCATGATCAAACGTCAACTCGGACGCCGGGCCGGGGTTTGGTGGGCCAGGGAGGGTCGGACCATCCGCCGGGCAAGAAATCGCTGTTCAAGGGGAGCCTTTGGGCTCTGTAGTGATGGCGGTTCCGGGCGGCGCCCGGCTCGTCGCAAGCGAGGCGCCCAATGTTTGAAGGCAGCCGAATGTACCAAGGCGGAAAGGCCGGCCTAGCGGGCCTGACGGCCGCCCTGACTCTCGGCGCCTGCGCCAGCACCCCCGCGCCGAGCGCCAACGAACAGACCCACGTGGCGGCGGTCGAGGTGACCCATGCCGTGGCGGCCGGGCCAGGTGCGGAGAGTTTCTCCGTGCTGCTGCGCGCGGCCGTGGCCCGGCAGGCGCATCTCTATGGCGACGAGGGCCGCGCGATCACCCTGCGGATCGATCTGGAGCGGGTGCATTTCAAGAATCCGCTCAAGGCCATGCTGATCGGCGACGACAACCAGGCCAAGGGGCGGGTAAGCGTGCTCGATGCCGCGACGGGCCAGGAGACCGGGTCGTTCAAGGTGCAGGTGGACGCCGAACGTGGGGGCCTCTCGGGCGCGTCCATCGCGCTGGCGGTGCTGGGCGCATTCGATCCCACCGGGATGATCGATGTGGGTTCGGCCGCCGGGAGCGCAGCCTCCGCTGACATCGACCGCTCGGGCACGGCGGGCCAGATGAGCGTCAATTTCGCTGCCGAGACGCTGCGCCAGACCTACGGCGACGCCCGGGCGAACGCCGTGGCGAAGACAGCCAAGGAACGGGCCGCCCACGGAACAGGGGCCAGACCCCGTTAGGCGTCGATCAGGTTGCGGTCCAGGGCTGCGGCCTTCATCGACTTCTGCAGCTTTTCAAAGGCGCGAACCTCGATCTGGCGCACGCGTTCGCGGCTGACGCCGTATTGCCCGGCGAGCTCTTCCAGGGTGGAGGGCTCGTCCCTCAGGCGCCGCTCGGTGAGGATGTGCCGCTCGCGGTCGGTGAGTTCGGTCATCGCCTCTTCCAGAAGGCCCATACGCAGGGTCTTTTCCTGGGTGTCGGCGACCACGGTCTCCTGGCTGGGGGTCTTGTCGTCGACCAGCCAGTCCTGCCACTCGCTCTCCGAGTCGGCGCGCATCGGCGAGTTCAGCGAGGCGTCGCCGCCGCTGAGCCGCCGGTTCATCGAGATGACTTCCTCGTTAAGCACGCCAAGCTTGGTGGCGATGACGCTGACCTGGTCGGGGTGCAGGTCGCCTTCCTGCAGGGCGGAGATCTCGCTCTTGGCCTTGCGCAGGTTGAAGAACAGCTTCTTCTGGGCCGCCGTGGTGCCCATTTTCACCAGGCTCCACGAGCGCAGGATGTATTCCTGGATCGAGGCGCGGATCCACCACATGGCATAGGTGGCCAGGCGGAAACCCCGGTCCGGATCGAACTTCTTGACCGCCTGCATCAGGCCGACATTGCCCTCGGAGATCACCTCGCCGATCGGCAGGCCGTAGCCGCGATAGCCCATGGCGATCTTGGCCACCAGGCGAAGGTGGCTGGTAACCAGGCGGTGGGCGGCGGCAGGATCCTCATGCTCCTGCCAGGCCTTGGCGAGCATGAACTCCTCGTCCTTGGCGAGCATCGGGAACTTGCGGATTTCCGACAGGTAACGGCTTAGGCCGCCATCCGGCGACATCACTGACAGGGCGCTTGCGGCCATGAACTATCCCCTTAGATTTCCTGGACGTCCGGGCCGGCGCGCGAAGCCTCGCGCGCAAGAACCAATCGCCCCCCTTCAACCCCTAGATAAGTACGCGGTTGCG
>JANXXA010000206.1 GCA_025350885.1 Phenylobacterium sp. | reverse complement strand
GCAGGATCTGCTTGCCGGCCACCTGGGCGCGGCGGCTGGCCGGGACCTCGAAGGCGCCGGCGACATTGCGCCGCCGCCCGGACCCGGACTTGCCGCCTTGGGTCTCCGTGGCCCGGCGGCGCACCAGGGCGTCGGGCAGGTAGGCGATGCCGGCAAGGCGCGAGAGCGGCCGGGCGATCTCGGCGGACTGGTTGTAGCGTCGGCTGAGCAGGCGGGCGGGGTGCAGCGGGACCGGCGCGATGGCGTCGGCGGTGTCCAGCAGGTCGCGCGCCGCGCGCGACAGCCACCGCGCGAACAGCGGCGCGAGATCCAGCCGGTCGGCGTGCTTCAGCTTCAGGATCGGATCGCGCGACGCGTCATCGTAGATACAGGCCGCGCGGGCGGCGTCGAACGCCCGCGGCCGGGCCAGGCAGGCGGCGCACCGGGCGCCAGTGTCATACTCGAACGGCGTGCCGCAGCCGTCGCAGACCGGGCCGTCGAGGAACCGGATGCGGCTCCAGGCCGCCGCCGACAGCCCTCCGGCCAGCGCCGCGCCGCCATCGATGGCCTGCGGCGGAAAGATCATGTCCAGCGTTCCATGCCAGGCCGCGCGTATGCGAGGGCCCGGTTTCAATAGGGTCCGGAAGAGGCCATCTTCCGCGCTCATGTCCCGCCTCCCCTCCTCCGGCCCACCGCAGTTGTTCGACCGCGCCCTGCATCGCCAGCGTCTGGATCGTGCGGCGAGCAGGTTCGCCGACGCCGACTTCCTCCAGCGCCGCGTCGCCCTGGACCTCGTCGAGCGCCTTGAGGGGATCATGCGGGACTTCCCGGTGGCCGTCGACCTTTCGGCGCGGACAGGCGCTTTGCGCCAAGCCCTGTCCGAAAGCCCCGCCGCCGCGCGCATCGGCCTGCTGATCGAGGCCGACCTCTCGCCCGCCATGCTGGCCGGCCGGGCCGGAGCCCGCGTGGCGCTGGACGAAGAGCGCCTGCCGTTCGCGCCGGCCAGCCTGGACCTCGTGGTCTCGACGCTGGGCCTGCACTGGACCAACGACGTGGTCGGCGCCCTGATCCAGGCCCGCCAGGCGCTGAAGCCGGACGGGCTGTTCCTGGCCGCCCTGCTCGGTGGCGCGACCCTGACCGAGCTGCGCCAGGCCCTGACCGATGCGGAGAGCGAGATCCTCGGCGGCGCCGGCAGCCGGGTCTCGCCCTTCGCCGACAGCCGCGACGCCGCGGGCCTGCTCCAGCGCGCCGGCTTCGCCCTGCCGGTCGCCGATGTGGACCGGGTGAGCGTCAGCTACGACCACCCCCTGAAGCTGCTCGCCGACCTGCGCCAGATGGGCGAGACCAATGTGCTGGCGGATCGCCATCCCCGCGCGCTGACCCGGGCTCTGCTGGCCCGCACGAGTGAGATCTACGCCGACCGCTTCTCCGGTCCCGACGGGCGGATCACGGCGACCTTCGAGATCATCACTCTGACCGGCTGGGCGCCGCACGAAAGCCAGCCCCAGCCGCTCAGGCCCGGCTCGACGAAGATGCGGCTCGCCGATGCGCTGGGCTCTAGCGGGAAGGCGCCCACGCCCTGAAGGGAGCTCACAACAGGTCGCGCAGCCAGGCGACCAGGGGGGCGTCGGCGGGCGGCATGGAATAGTCGCCCATCCGGCTCGGTTTCACCCAGGCCAGGGCCGCATGCTCGCGGGCTGTCACCTGGCCCTCCCAGCGGCGGATCAGGTAGAGCGGCATCAGCAGGTGGAAACTCTCATAGCCGTGGCTGGCGAAGACGAACGGCGCCAAGCAGGCGTGGGTCACCGCGATGCCCAATTCCTCGTCCAGTTCGCGGATCAGGCAGGCTTCCGGTGTCTCGCCGGCCTCGACCTTGCCGCCCGGGAATTCCCACAGGCCCGCCAGCGCCTTACTCGCCGGCCGCTGGCAGATCAGCACCCGCCCGTCGGCGTCCACGAGGGCCGCGGCGGCGACCAGAAGCAGGGGTTTGTCAGCCATTCCGCTCCATTCCCCGGCTGAGTCCGAAAGGCAACAGCTGCGGCCAATTCCGAGTGCGTGGGTTGACTTTGCGGCCCTCAGAGGCGATGTGCAGCCCGCGTCAGCAGACTATGACGCTATCGGCGCTCCAGCCGCGTGGGATCTCTCTTCGAGGTCCAGCCTGTCGAGCGCCGTAAGATCCATAGATCGCCCATCACGCGGGGCGCTTCCCTTAAACGTCCCGCGACCCCGCGCCCTCGATGTGATCGAGCCGGCGCGTTCGGCGCATATCTGAAAGTATTCCGTTTGACTCAATTTACCGACTTCGGCCTCGCCGCGCCCCTGCTGAAGGCGCTGGCCAGCGAAGGCTACACCATCCCCACCCCGATCCAGACCCAGGCGATCCCCGGCGTCATGGCCGGCCGCGACCTGCAGGGCATCGCCCAGACCGGCACCGGCAAGACCGCCGCCTTCGCCTTGCCGATCCTCCATCGCCTGGCCGCCGAGAAGCGCCAGCCGGAGCGCAAGGGCGCCCGCGTTCTGGTCCTCTCCCCCACTCGTGAACTCGCCAGCCAGATCGGCGAGAGCTTCAGGACCTACGGCCGCCACATGGGCGTCACCGTCGCCGTGATCTTCGGCGGCGTGAAGTACGGCGCCCAGCACAAGGCCATGGCCAACGGCGTCGATGTGCTGGTGGCCACCCCCGGCCGCCTGCTCGACCACCTGCAGGAAAAGACCATCACCCTGCGCGGCGTGGAAATCTTCGTCCTCGACGAGGCCGATCAGATGCTCGACCTGGGCTTCGTGCTGCCGATCCGGCGGATCGTGGCGCACATCCCCAAGGTGCGGCAGAACCTGTTCTTCTCCGCCACCATGCCCACCGAGATCGGCAAGCTGGCCTCGGAGCTGCTCACGGATCCCTTGCGTGTCTCCGTCGCCCCGCAGGCCACCACGGTCGAGAAGGTCAACCAGCGCGTCCTCTTCGTTGAGCAGTCGCGCAAGCGCGCCCTGCTGGCTGAGCTGTTCGACGACGCCCAGTTCAAGCGGGTCATCGTCTTCACCCGCACCAAGCGCGGCGCCGACCGCGTGGCCCGCGGCCTGGAACAGGTGGGCGTCGACGCCGCCTCGATCCACGGCGACAAGAGCCAGGGCCAGCGCGAGCGCGCTCTGGCCGACTTCAAGGCCGGCAAGGTCCGCGCCCTGGTGGCCACCGACATCGCCGCGCGCGGCATCGACATCGACGCGGTCAGCCACGTCGTCCAGTATGAGCTGCCCAACGTGCCGGAAAGCTACGTCCACCGGATCGGCCGGACGGCGCGGGCCGGAGCCGATGGCTCGGCGGTCGCGTTCTGCGCCGACGACGAGCGGACCCTGCTGCGCGACATCCAGAAGGTGACGCGCCAGACCATCCCGTCCTTCGACCGCCGCAACGACAAGCACCTGGGCGCGGCCACCGCGGCCATGCCGGAACCGCAAGGGCTGAAGCCCGACCGCGCCGACACCCGCGGCCAGCCCGGCGGTCGCGGCAATCATGCGCCCAAGCGCAACCGCAACCACGGCGGCGGCGGTAACGGCGGCCATCGCCACGAAGGCGCCTCAGCGCGTTCGGGCGGCGGCGAGAAGCCGGCAGCCCGTCCGGCCTTCAAAGGCCCGCAACGCGGCGGCGGCGGCAATCAGTCCACCCCCCGCACGGGCGTCTGGTCGAACCGGTAGGGCAGGATCGAAGAGCGCCGCCGCGAGGCGCTCTTCGCCTCCCAAGGACGAGCCAGCCGACCATCGTGGAGTCGCGAGCTCATCTTCGTGGTAGAAGAGATAGACCGCTCGGACCTCGTCACCTGCTCAAGGTCCACGCCGTAACATCCCCGTCGGCGCGCGGCCCGAGTTCGATGCTCCCCTTCGGTTGCTATTCTTCTGTCGTCGCTGCCGATGCGCTGCACGCGCAACTTGATCGGTGGAACGGCGAAGCGGCTGGCGGAAAAAGGCGTGTCGAGCTTCGATACGTCGCGACTGCCGCGTCTACCGGAGCAAAGCTCATCCGCCGCTGGCATCTTGGACGGGGTGAACGAGGACCTTTGGAAGCAGGACCTTTGCATCAATTCCTACCGCGAGCGTTCCGATGGGTGATCAGATAACGGCTGCTCCGCATCCCAAAGCGGGCTGGGCTTTGCTCATGAAATTCGGCGAGCGCGAGCACCTCAATGCCTCCCGCGACGAAGGCCTGCTCTACATGAACCCGCAGGGCTACTTCTCTCAGATCGAGGAGGACGCTGTTCGACGCGACCCGTTTGAGGGCACGGATCAAATCCATCAACCCGCCGACATTGAGCGGTTAGTGATCTCGGGCCCGATCAATGAGGCGGGCACCATCCAGGAAGTCGTCATAACCCCAACCACTCGCCTCACCTCAGGAGTGGGAGGTCGCTCACGCAACTGCTCTTGCTACCGACACTTGGGGCAAGGCACGAAATTCAATCGTTCTGACGAATTCATCGTCGGAGTATCCCGTAAGAATCTCGAATCTTCGCCTGTCAAAATACCATTTGGATCAAATAAAGCGATTGAAGAAAAGTCCCGGTATATCGGCGATTATTGATACGACAGAATTCGAAAGCAGGTTGAGTTTAGCAGCCCTCGCGATCTTGAACTTCGGCGGATTCTCGAACCCGATATCGCAGGTGAAGGAAGGGCTGTTCGGTCCGCTCCCACCCGAGGTGAAAGTGTCAATATGGAGCCGGGATGGCGGAGCTTGCATTCGCTGTGGGGCAGCCAAACAGCTGAGGTTTGATCCCGACTATTCTGGGTCCAGCGACGACTACGAGGGTGCTCACCTGCAGCTGGTTTGCGACCCCTGCTTCTTGAAGAAGTCCGCACGGCGAAGAGACTGAGCCGATCCCCAAGTGTGGTCGCGACCTGCTTCTGTTCCGGCCCTCGCTATACCCCGCAAACCTGGCGGGCGATTATATACTTTGCAAACGGGGGATCAGCGGACGCGCTCGCGGCGCTGCCGATCAGCCGCGAAACCGGCTACCGTGAAAGCCACTGCCAGCGAGGTCCAGAACACAGCTTCCGAAGTGCGGTAGAGCATGGCCTCGCGGGGCTCAACATAGTGAACCCTCCCCTTTACGCTCAGGGCGCTTGTGTATTGAGGACTCGCTTCATGTGGGCGCCCGAGGGCGATGGCTTCGAGCCGGCCGAGTGCGGTGCCCGCCGCCAGAGCAATCACTACGCAGAGGAAAAACAGTCTCGCCTGGAGACGGCTAAGCGGGATCGTCATGCTCGGCCTTTGGCGCTGGCTTCGTCGTCGCCAGCTTCTTCAGCCGCCCGTCAAACGCAGCTTCGTCCTCGTCGCACTCTAGCTCTCGGGCTAGGTCGGCGAACTTCTCGGCCTGAGGCCGTGTGTCAGTGGGGTTTGCCATCGAAGGCATCCTGTTGCCGATACTTCTGGGGCAGACATTGGGTGTCTCGTCCCTGCCTGCAAACTAAGCCGAGCCGGAGAAGCGTGTCTGCGTGCTTGCCAACCCGCCCCATCCTACCGTTGGAGGTCAGCAATTCCTCGCACTTCATCTCGATAGCCGAGGCGACGTGAACGCTGTCGGCACCAGCTAGGTTGATGCTGTGCGTCCAACTCAGGTCCCTCGCATCTTGGGCGATAAAGGGCGTCATCTGGACGAGCCGGACATATTGACCCGAGGTAAGTACGCGGGCGAATTGAGACTTTACCGCGTCGCTTGGCGGACTCTCTCCCGCGTGGCGGCACTCCGCAATGGTGAGGGTCGACGTGAATAGAAGGACCTCGCCGTCGCGGTGCGCCTCCATCAACTTTTTGACGTGCCAAGCGTCGTTTTCCCTCTCAGGGTCTACGCCAGCGCCAATCTCAACTTTGACGAGATCGATGAAGCAGCAGGTGTCGATGTAAACGCGTCTGGTATCGGCCACTACGCGGCATCCCAGTACGTTTCTTCGCCTAGGTGGACCTCATAATCGGGCGCGCTCCCGACGAAGGACTCAAACTCAGCCGGCGATAGCATCCCCACGCGCTCGATGCGGTCCGCGGTCATCTCCACCGGCTGGCGAGTAGCGCGATCAAGCGACATGTCGCCAGCGACCATCAGCATCGTCGTGCGCTCTTGAACCGCCTTCGCAACCTCGCTGTAGAGGCGAGAGGGGTAGTGCACGCGTACGAGGGCGTCCGTGGCAAGCTCGCGAATCTGAAAGCTAGGGGCGCGAGCCTCTTTAAACCAAGCGTAGAGGATGCCCTGGACGGCGCCATGCGTCGGCAGGGGGGTTTCCATTTCATGCCGGAGAGAGGCCATGCGGCTGTAGGTGATGCGCCGCCATTTCGGCGTGCCGCCGCGAAC
>JANXXA010000183.1 GCA_025350885.1 Phenylobacterium sp. | reverse complement strand
CAGGCGCCCAGGCGGGTGAGTTCACGAACCACGTTTCTGTGCGGCAGGGTCTTACCCGTGTTCTCGCCGCGCTTGATCGGCACCTGGACGACGTTCGGGTCATAGCGGACCAGCCAGATGTCGGCGGGACGCAAAGGCGCTGCGCCGGAGATCGAGACGCTGGCGGCCTGCAGGGTCACGGCGGGGCCGCCGGTAAGACGAGCCGTCTTCAGCGCAGCCTCGATCTCGGAGACGCGCTGGCCGACGACATCGATCCGACCGTTCACCACCACCTGGGGGGTCGCGACGTTGTCGTGGTGCAGACCCCTGGCGTAGGCCCACTGGCGGTCGGTGTTTTGCTTGGAGGCGAAAGTGTCCTTCCAGCCCAGCTGGTCCCAGTATGTGACGCCGAACGACAGCGCCAGGATCTCCGGCCGGGACGCCAGTTGCGCCACCGCGGCGTTGGCCGGCGGGCACGAGGAACAGCCCTGACTGGTATAGAGTTCGACCACTTGGATCGGCGCCGGACCCTGCGCCAGCGCGCCGGTCGCGACTGCGCAAAGGCTCAGCGCGCCTAGGATCCGTCTGATCATCGTCATGGTCGTCTCCCGTCAATCTCGAAGACTGGTTCGCAGCGCGCCGAGCTTCGGTTACCAAGGCCCTGGCTGTAACCTTTCGCCCGATGTGGCGAAGACCTTACAAAGGCGGCGTTGGACGAGATCGAACCCAGACTGCGGGCCCTGATGCTCGCCGGCCTTGCCGGAGAGGCCGAGCCCTATCGCCGGCTGCTGGATCAGCTCAGCGGACTGTTGCGCGCCTACTACGGCCGCCGCTGCCCGCCGGGTGTCGACGCCGAGGACCTGGTGCAGGAGACCCTGATCGCCGTGCATACGCGCCGCGCCACCTATGACGCCGGCCAGCCTTTTACCGCCTGGGCCTATGCGATCGCGCGCTACAAGCTGATCGACGCCCTGCGTCGCGGTCGAGCGCACCTGCGGGCGCCGGTGGAGGCGGCCGAGGCGCTGTTCGTCGCGCCGGGCGCGGATGCCGCCATGGCCGGCCGGGATCTGGAGCGGGTGATGGCCGATCTGCCGGCGCGCACCCGCTCGCTGATCCGAGACGTCAAGCTGACCGGCCTGTCGACCCGCGAGGCCGCCGAAAAGTACGGCATGACCGAGTCGGCCGTGAAGGTCGCGGTGCACCGGGGACTGAAGGCGCTCGGCGCCCGGTATGGAGGCTCCGATGTCGACGAAGACTGATGCGCTGATCCACGGCCTGAGCCTCGATCTGGCGCCGGTGGTCCCGGGCTTCGTGGCGCGGCGCATCGCGCTGGGGCTGGGGCTTGGCGGACTGGGCTCGGTGATCGTGATGCTGGCCTGGCTGGGTCCGCGCCCGGACCTGGCCCAGGCGATGCTGACGCCGATGTTCTGGATGAAGGTGGGCTATGCCGCCGCCACCGGCCTGATGCTGGCACTGGTGCTGGCCCGCCTGGCCAGGCCGGCCGCGCGGCCCGGCGTCCTGGCCGCTGTCGCCGCGGCGCCCTTCGCGCTGGTCTCGCTGATGGCGGCGGCCCGTATGGCGCAGGCGGCCCCCGACGCCTACCGGAGCCTGCTGATGGGACACAGTTCGATGATCTGCCCGTGGCGGATACTGCTCGTCGGCCTGCCGATCCTGATCGGCGCGGTCTGGGCGGTGCGCGGACTGGCGCCGACCCGCCTCGTGCTGTCTGGCCTGGTCGCCGGCGGTTGCGCCGGGGCGCTGGGTGCGGCGGTCTACGCCATCGCCTGCGACGAGACCTCGGCCCCGTTCCTGGCCATCTGGTACACGGCGGGCATGGCGCTGGTCGCCGCGCTGGGCGCGCTCGGCGGGTCGCGTCTGCTGCGCTGGCGTTAGGTTGTCGGGAATGGCCGGCTGAGGAAGGGCGAGCCCGCCTCGCCGAAGCGCCACGGCGTCTCCACGGCCTTGCTGATGCCGATCCTGGGACCCGCCACGACCTGAACGTCGGCGCCGGGCTCAAGCGCGAACGGCGGCGCATCGATGCGCAGGCCGTTGTGCGCCTGCGTCACGGTTAGGGCCTGACAGAGTTTGCCCGGTCCCGAGCAAAGCCGGCTCAGATCGTCCACGCCGCGCCGGGCGCTCATCAGGTCCAGGCCAAGGGTGGGTTCCAGCGCTCGGATCAGCACGGCGCTGCCGGGGCCGTCGCCGCAGACCAGGTTGAGACACCAGTGGAGACCGTAGGAGCGATAGACGTAGACGTGCCCGACGGCTCCGAACATCACCGCGTTGCGCCGCGTGGGGCCCGCAAAGCTGTGCGAGGCGGGGTCTGCGCGGTGATAGGCTTCGGTCTCGACGATCCGTCCGCCGACCCCGTCCACGCTCAGCGTCCAGCCAATCAGGGCGCGCGCGGCGGCGTCCGACGGCGATGAGAACAGCTCGACTTGACGGCGTTGCGTCTGGCGGCGCGATATGGGGGCAATCATCCTGGGAGGATTTCGCATGCCATACGTCGAGGGCCAAACCATCCACGACGCCGACAGCCACGTGATGGAGCTGCCGGGCACGATCAATCCCTACATCGATCCGAAATTCCGCGAGCGGTTCGTCGAGCTGGCCGGCGCCCGGGCGATCCTTCCGGAGTGGTCTTCGAAGATCCAGGCGATGCAGGACGATCCCGAGTTCCGCGCCGGCGACGAGACGAACCTGCTGCTGCGCAAGAACTACCAGGCGCTGGGCGCCTTCCGGGCGCAGGACCGGCCCAAGGCGCTGGACCATTTCGGCTTCGCCAGCCAGCTGGTGTTCACCACCGCCTGCCTCTCCAATTTCGGACTGGAGCAGATGGGAGAGATCGAGCTCGCGCTGGAGACCGCCCGCGCCCACAACCGGATGATGACCGAGTTCTGTTCGGTGGACCGCCGCCTGCTGGCCACGGCCTATGTGCCGCTGGTAGATCGCCAGCGCGCGCCGCAGATCGCCCGGGAAGCCATCGCGCTCGGCGCCAAGGCGCTGGTTATCGCATCGCGCCATCCGCCGGGGTTCTCGCCCAGTCACGTCGAGCTCGACCCGCTCTGGGCGCTGGCCCAGGAGGCGGGCCTGCCGATCCTGTTCCACGTGGGCGGCGAGGAGAAGATGGCGCCCGACTATCTGGAAAACGGCCTGCCGTTCGTCAAGGACTTCCACGGCGGCGACGAGAACTTCACCTCGCTCAGCTTCATGACCATTCCGCTCAGTGTCTGGCAGACGCTGTCGGCCCTGGTCATCGACGGGGTGTTCGACCGCTTCCCGCGGCTGAAGTGGGGGGCCATCGAACTCGGCGCGTCCTGGCTGCCCAGCCTGATGCAATTCCTGGATTCCGGCGTGGCGGCTTTCGGCAAGGAGGAACGCCTGCGGACACTTTCCGCCAAGCCCAGCGATATCCTGCGCCGCCAGTTCCGCGCCACCCCCTATCCGCATGAGAACACCCGCTGGATCATCGAGAATTCGGGGGAGGAGATGTGCCTGTTCTCGTCGGACTTCCCGCACGTAGAGGGCGGCCGCAATCCGCTGAAGCGGTTCAACGACGGGCTGGAGGGTCTGTCGCAGGCGACCAGACGCCGCTTCTTCCGCGACAACTTCATCGACCTGATGGGCGCGGGCCTCGACCCGGCCCTGCACGACATCCCGGATATGGCGGCGGCGTAGATCGGTGACTTAACTACCTCCCCCGCGAAGCGGTGGGAGCGGGACCGTCGGCCGACCCCGGCCTTGGGCCGGGGGAAGAGCCGATGGGGGAGGGGGCGAGCCTCAGGCGCGACCTCTCAGCGTCGATCAGCTCCTGCGCGTAGAGCAACACGCCGTCGGTGACGCCGCTCAGGTCGTGATAGATTTGCCCCGCCGGAACGCGATGCACGCGCACGCCCTGGGTCATCAGCCACCGATCCCGCGCCTCGTCCTTCGCCTGGGCCGCCTCGTCCCAATGGGTGGCGCCATCCACCTCCACCGCCAACCGCGCGGCGGAACAGTAGAAGTCCAGGATGATCGAGCCGAACGGGTGTTGCCGGCGGAATGTCGGCTTGTCCGGGCTGCGGCCGCGGAGCCGGCTCCAGAGCATGACCTCCGGTTCGGTCATCGCCTTGCGCATCGCTCGGGCACGGTTGGTGATCAGTGCGCGTCGCATGTCTCTGCCGGCCGCTTGCCCCCTCCACCACCCGCTCTTCGGCGGGCGGTCCCCCTCCCGCCGCTGCGCGGGGGAGATAGAACAATACAAGAACATCTGGAGACCGCGAAGTCAA
>JANXXA010000175.1 GCA_025350885.1 Phenylobacterium sp. | reverse complement strand
GACCCGGCCAGGACAGCTGTCTGCGCTAGGAAGCCCAAAACACATGCCACGAGCACCGAAGCCGCGCTGGCCATCAGCAGCGGGCCGGGCCAGCGCAGCGCGACGGCCGACCCTGGACCTGTTTTGGGCAGGGCATACAGGAAGAAGAGCGATGATCCGAAGAGGACCATCGCTCCCGTCATCTGGACCCACCTGAGGATGACGACCGCAGGCTCGTACACCGGCTACTTCACCGTGAAATCGAGGGTCCCCGTCGACTTGTGACCGTCTTCGGCCGCGGCCACGTGCCATGACAGCTTGTAGGCGCCGGCCATCAGCGGACCGGTCGGGACGCCAGTAATCGTCTTCTTGTCCTTCGACACAGTGGTCGTGAACTTCATCTTCATGCCGCCGCCCATGGTGACGTCGAAGCCGGAGAAGGCCGGGGTCAGCTCGTCGTCGAACGTCAGGGTGATGGTCTTGGGCGCGGCGACAGTCGCGTTCGCGGCGGGATCTGACTTGACCAGGGAGGCATGGGCAGTGGCCTGGGTGGCGGCAAGCAGCGACGCGCTGGCCAGAGCGATGATGAGCGCTTTGCGTTCGAACATTCTGATTTCCTTCGGGTGACGTCCCGCAGAGGTATACGCGCCAGGCCCCAGAAAACCCTCAAGCGAAGCGTTGCGCCACATGCGCTCCCCCGCCGCGCTGTCGCTGGCCTGCCCGTGTCGATCTCAATAGGGTATCAAAGCTCGACATCAGATCGTCAGGAGACTTCGATGAAGCTGCGCCTCGCCGTGACCACGGCCGCGATGATGTTGCTGGCGTCCGGGGCGCAGGCGCACGTGAAAGTCCGCCCCGCCGAGTCCAAAGCAGGAGCTCAGGAGACCTACACCGTGGTCGTGCCGACCGAAGGCAAGGTGGCGACTACCTCGGTGGAGTTGGAGGCGCCGCCGGCTGTCGCGATCGTCTCGGTCGAAGGCTCAGCCTACGAGCTGAAGACGACCGGTGACCATGCGACCATCACCTGGAAATCGGAGATCCCGCCCGGCGAACATCGTGAGTTTGTCTTCGTCGCGAAGAACCCGTCGACCGGCGCGGAGATCGCGTGGAAGGCCCATCAGCACTTCGCGGACGGAACAGTCAGTGACTGGGTCGAGCCGCCCGGCTCAAAGCGGCCCGGTCCCGTGACAAAGCTGTCGCCTAAGAGCTTTCGCGATGAGCCCTAGGTGGCGCTGGGGCTCCATACGGCGTCGGAAGCTCCAGCGCGCATCGACCCCGCGCAAAGCAATCTTCTAGGGCTGTCATCCGGCTGAGGCGGAGGGCTCTGCGCGACCGCGGCTATGCCGCGACCGGACACCCCACGAGGTCAATCCGCGGGGCTTCAAGACGCCGAGGGTGAGATTGGTCAGCAGCAACAGGATCGCGGCCGCCGGAGCGATCACCAGTTGCAGACGCACGGGTTCGAGCGAGCCGAGCGGCAGCGCAGCCGCCGCCCCGCGTTGGGCGAGGAGATCCGTTGGCTGAAGGTGGATTGCCAGGGCGATGCTCGCGATCACGTTCAAGATCAGCTTGAACAGCACCCAGTAGTGCCGCGCCAATCCCCAGGGTGATCCAAGGCCCTGCAGAACCCCGGTAATCATGGCGGTCGCGCACGCCGGCACGATCACCCACCACGCGATTTCCCCCATGCCTAGATAGACGCCACGCACGAGCTGGGCGTCCGGCTGGCTCAGGCCGACAACCGCTAAGACCAGATAGGCGGTGACCGCGCCCAGCCATCCCAGGGCGCTCCCGAGGTGCGCGACGAGCAGAAATCGTCTGACATGGGGCGAGAAGCTCATCGGCCGCCGTGCAGGTGAGCGCCCATGCCATGGCCGGTGAGGTGCAGGATGACAAAGGCTGCCGCCAGGACGGCCAAGCCAAGGGCGAACTGCTTGGCCCACCGTGGGGTCGGGGTTCGTTCTGGTGTGGTGTGTCTGCCCGGGTCGCTCATCCTCGAACTCTATGGTCCAAACCCCGGTTAGGCGCCGCCGGCGTTGACGGACAAAGACGGCGAGGCGTTCAGTTCCGCACAGCGGCGGACGGTCTGTCCGGGAAAAGGCGGAGGCAGAGCGTGGATCGGCGAGTCGCGCGCACGAGGGTTCTACTGGAGACCGCGCATCGGGCCTTGATCCTGGAGCGTGGCTATGAGGCGGTGAGTGTCGAGGACATCTGCCGCGAGGCCGACGTGGGGCGTTCGACCTTCTACGCACACTACGCCGGCAAGGCCGACCTGAAGCGTCGGGGCCTCGATCACCTCCGGGCCGAACTGCGGGACGCTGCCCGGGCAGAGCCGCACGCGCGGTGTTCCTTCAGCCGTCCGATGTTTGAGCACGCCATGCGACACCGCGATCTGTTCCACGCCCTGGCTGGGCAAGGGGCCGAGATCGCGTTAGCCGAACTCAGGTCCATTCTCCGCGACGTGATTCGCGAAGATCTCGCGCGTCACCACGCCGAACCAGTGCAGGGGCTTCCTCCCGCCGCGGCTGTTGAATACGTCCTCGGGGCCTTCATGGGCGTGTTGGTCTGGTGGCTGCAGAACGATGCCCCGTGCTCTCCCGAGCAGATTGATCTAGCTTTCCGCGACCTCGCCACGGCCGGCCAGACCGACGCCGGACCAACAACAGGTAGCCGGCCGGGATGACCAGCATGGAGAGCAGCGGCGCAGTGAGCATGCCCCCGATCATCGGGGCGGCGATGCGGCTCATGACCTCCGAGCCGGCGCCATGGCCGATCAGGATGGGCGCGAGACCGGCGAGGATGACCGCGACCGTCATGGCCTTGGGCCGGACCCGCAGGAGCGCACCCTCGCGCACGGCGGCGGTCAGGTTGGCGTCGTCCGGATCGGATCCCCGCTCGGCCAGGGCATGCTTCAGGTAGATCAGCATCACCACCCCGAACTCAGCCGAGACCCCTGCGAGAGCGATGAACCCGACACCGGTGGCGACCGACTGGTGGTAGCCGAGCAGATAGAGGGTCCAGATGCCGCCGGTTAGAGCGAAGGGGAGCGTGGCCATGATCAGGGCGGCCTCATCGAGCCGGCCGAAGGTCAGGTAGAGCAGCAGGAAGATGATCGCGAGCGTCGCCGGGACCACCAGCTTGAGCCGTTCGGCGGCCCGCTGGAGATATTCGAACTGGCCGGAGTAGGCGACGGACACGCCCGGCGGCAGGGGTACATCTTTCGCCACGGCCCGGCGCAGGTCGGTGACGACAGAGTTGAGGTCTCGATCCCGCACATCGATATAGACCCAGGTCGAGGGCCGGCCGTTCTCGGTCTTGAGCATCGGCGGCCCGTCGGCGATCTGAACCTGGGCGACCGAGCCCAAGGTGATCTGCTGTCCGGCGGGCGTCAGGATCGGTAGGGACCGCAGGCTGTCCAGGCTGTCACGCAGCTCGCGGGGGTAGCGGACGCTGATGGGGTAGCGCGCCACGCCCTCGACGGTTTCGCCTACGGTCTGGCCGCCGACAGCGCCGGCGACAATCTCCTGCACGTCGGCGATGTTCAGGCCGAACCGCGAGGCCGCCGCACGGTCGATGTCCACGTCCACGTAACGGCCACCGGTGAGCCGTTCGGCCAGCGCCGAGCTGACGCCGGGGGTGCGCTTGGCCGCCGCCTCGACGGCCGCCGCCACGCGGTCGAGTTGGGCGAGGTCGGCGCCGGAGACCTTGACGCCGATGGGGCTCTTGATCCCCGTCGCCAGCATGTCGATGCGGTTGCG
>JANXXA010000163.1 GCA_025350885.1 Phenylobacterium sp. | reverse complement strand
GACGACAGCTTCCTGCCGCACGCGCTGGACGACGAGCCCGACGCGGCGCGCCAGCCGATCCTGATCACCACCGGGTCAGCCAACGCCAATGGCGCGGAGGCCCTCTTCCTGGTGGACGGCGCCGAGCCCGGCGACCTTTCCGGCTACGCGCGCTGCGTCGTCCTGTTCGACGGCGCGGACGAGGCTCAGCTGACGGCGGCGCGCGCCCAGTTCCGCGCGGCCAAGGCGTCCGGCAGGCCGGTCTCCTATTGGAAGCAGCAGGCGCGCGGATGGGAAAAGCAGCCGTGAGAAGCGCATGGATCGCGGTCCTCGCGCTAGTCGCCGGCTGCTCAAGCGCACCGTCGCGCCCCACCGTCGCGCCACCGTCGTCGGCGCAGGCTCGGCCGCTGACCCCGCCTGCGCCGGCGTGGTCAATCGTGACCCCCGGTGCGAAAGACCGCTGCGGCGCCGCCGAACTGCAGGGGCTGATCGGACATTCGCGCACCGAGATCCCGGTGCCAGTGCGGCCCGAGCGGCAACGCGTCGCCTGCACCACCTGTCCGGTGACGCAGGACGAGGCCCCCGACCGTCTGAACTTCCTCTTCGACGCCGCGACTGGCCTGATCCGCGAAATCCGCTGCGGTTAGGCGGGAATATCGACGCCCAGGTCGGACAACAGCGCGAGCCAGGCCGCCTTGCCAGCGCGGCTGGAGAACTTCGCCACCGCGGTGGCGCGCGCGGCGGCGCGCAGCGGCGCGGCGGCTGCGGGATCGCGGCAGGCGTCGATCAGGGACTGGGACAGGGCTTCCACATCGAAAAAATCCAGCAGCCGGCCATCCACTCCGTCGGTGATCGCGTCACGCACCGGGGCGGTGTCTGAGCCGATGACGTAGCAGCCGCTGGCCATGGCCTCGATCAGCGACCAGGAGAGCACGAAGGGATAGGTGTAGTAGACGTGGGCGGTCGAGCGCCGCAGCGCCGCCAGCATCTGGGCGTGGGGCGCGCGCCCCATCAGGTGTAGCCGCGCCGGATCGATCTGTAGGCCGTCGAAACAGACCTCCCGCCAGGTCCGTCCGTCGGGCGCGCTGCCGCCGTAGGGGCGGGGGCTTTCCTGTCCGAAAATCACCACCTCGGCCTGCGGAACCTCAGCCATCAGCCGGGGCAGGGCGCGGGCCAGGATGTGCAGCCCGCGCAACGGCTCCAGGTTGTTGTTGATGTGGGTGATCAGCGGCGTCCCGGGCGCGATCACCCGACCGTCGGGAAGCGCGAACGGCTCGGCACCGCCCGGACGAATCGCGTCCACATCGACGCCTTCGTGAATGATCCGCACGCGCGGCTGGAAGATAGTCGGCAGGGCGGCGGCCTGAAAGGCGGTGGGCGCGACAATGACGTCGGCGTCGGTGAGCGACAGCGCCATCACCGCGTTCTTGGCCTTGCCCAGCAACACGGCCTCGTCGCTGTGGGCGAAGAACTCGGTGTCGAAGCCTATATCCAGGCCACGCCCCCGATAGAAGAATTCCGAGAACATCACCCGCCGGGCATGCGCAAACATCTCGTCGAGAAAGATGGCTTCGCCCCAGCCGGAGTGGGCGACGATGACGGCGGGATCGAAGCCTTGATCCTTCAGCGCGCGCGCCATCTCCAGGGCGGCGCGGCCGCGGATCAGGTCGGCCTCGGCCCGCACTGCAAGCGAGAACATGCCCGCCGTCGTACCGCGCGGCAGGCTGTAGCGGCCGATGCGCACGCCCTGGACCCCGGGCGCGGTTTCCGAGCCGATCGCCGCGCAGGGCACGCCACGCGCCACAAGGGTCTGCGCCAGGTCCCGGAACTGTGCCGGGAAGTTGTTGTGCACGAAAAGGACGCCGGCGGACATGGCGGTGTTTTGCCCGCGCGCGGCGCGGCTGTCACCTGACCCATGGCGCCGAGACGCTTGGCGGTGACGGGCATCCCGGCTAAGGCGGGGCTTGGCGGCTATGGCGGAATTGGTAGACGCAACGGTTTTAGGTACCGTCGGGCAACCGTGGGGGTTCGAGTCCCTCTAGCCGCACCAGCCTTCGCGTGCAAAGCACGCTACGGCTCGGCAAGCCATTTGACGCGAAGGCTGTCGCGCCGAAGCCAAAGGCGAAGGTGGACTGACCCAACGCTTGGCGAAGGCGGGTCCGCGTGACATAACCCGCGCCCTCCGCCGGAGCCGGTGGTATTCGATTTCAATCCCGATCGGGCGGACGCGCCGATGGCGCGGCGGCCTCGAAGTTCGAGCTGAAAGTCCGAGAATGTCGATGCAGATCGTTGAAAAGTCTGGTGAAGGCCTGAGCCGCGTCTGGGGCGTCACGGTCCCCATGGGTGACCTGTCGGTGGCGCTGGAGGCGCGCATCGCGGAGATCACGCCGACCCTCAACATCAAGGGATTCCGTCCCGGCAAGGTCCCCACCGCCCATGTGCGTCGCCTCTATGGCAAGGCGCTGATGAGCGAGGTGATCGAAAAGACCCTTTCGGAGAGCACCCGCAAGGTGTTCGAGGACGCCAAGGTGCGCCCCGCCGGCGACCCCGACCTGAAGCCGCAGGGCGACATGGACGCGGTGATCGAGGGCAAGGCCGACTTGGCCTATGAGATCGCCGTCGAAGTGATGCCGGAATTCGAGCCGGTGGATCCGGCGACGCTATCGCTTAAACGCCCGGTCTATCAGCCGACCGACGCCGAGATCGACGAGGCCGTGGCCGAACTGGCCAAACAGAACCGCACCTATGCGGCCAGGACCGGCAAGACCGTGAAAGCCAAGGACGGCGACATGGT
>JANXXA010000111.1 GCA_025350885.1 Phenylobacterium sp. | reverse complement strand
GTCTGGGTCGGCCGACCCAGACCCCGCTGAACCGACACAAAACCCTACCCCTTCATCAACAGACAATCCCGGACGGCCTGAAAGGCCGAGCCGGGACCCGGTCTGACTTGCGCTGGAGGCTAGGTCCCGGCTCTCCAGCCTGCGGGCGCAGGCTTGCGGCCGGGATGACAGGGAAAAGTTGAGTTCTGCTAACCCGAGTTCGGAGCCCTGCGTGGGCCACGCCGGGGCGCCAATCCTGGCCGACGACCCGCGACCAGTGCCGACATGACCAAAGCTTAACTGGCAAATCCCCGGCGGCGTCCCTATCTGAGGGACATGTCGTTGCTGTTGAAACTGCTTCCGTCATTCCTGGCGCTCGGCCTGGCGGCCGGGCTGCTCATGCTGAGCGCCCGCGGGTCCCTCTACGCCTGAACCGCCCCGGTCAGCGGCGCACGTATTCTCCTCCTCCGTAGGGGGAGGGGGACCGCCCCCGGGCTCGACCCCTGGTCGACCCGAGGACAGGCTCTACGCGGTGGAGGGGGAACACCGCCGCCGCGCTTCTCTCCCGATTGATCTCGGCGGCGTGCAGCCCCCTCCACCACGCTATGCGTGGTCCCCCTCCCCCTACGGAGGAGGAGAACAACACCTTGGATCGCGGCGCCAGGTGATCGTCGACCCGTCCCGTCGCAATTGAAACGCTTGTTTGACTTCCCCCGATGGGCCAATGCTGGCGCAAACAGACCTGCGCGGGAGAAACACCATGAGCGAGACCCTCAACAAGCCGACGGCACAGTCGAGCTTCAACCTCAATCCGCAGGACGAACTCAACGATCTGCGGATGTCGGCCAAGGCGCTGCCGCTGCTGGAGCACGTCAAGCGCTTCATCCGCGAAACCGTAGAGCCGATGAGCCAGGAGTTCCACCGCCTGGGTGAGGGCAACCCCGACATCTGGTCCTATGCGCCCGGCCAGCTGGAGTGCCTGGAGAAGGCTAAGGACAAGGCCAAGGCCGAGGGCCTGTGGAACTTCTTCCTGCCCAACGCCGAGACCGGCGAGGGCCTGTCGAACCTCGACTACGCCTATATCGCCGTCGAGCTCGGCAAGAACCGGATGGCGTCGGAGACCATGAACTGCGCCGCGCCCGACACCGGCAACATGGAAGTGCTGGAGCGCGTCGGCACGCCGGCCCAGAAGAAGCAGTGGCTGGAGCCGCTGCTGGAAGGCGAGATCCGCTCGGCCTTCGCCATGACCGAGGTGCACGCTGCCTCGTCCGATGCCAAGAACGTCAACACCCGCGCCACCCTGGTCGGCGACGAATACGTCATCAACGGCGAAAAGCACTACATCTCCGGCGCCGGCGACCCGCGCTGCAAGATAATGATCACCATGGTCCAGACCACGCCGGACGGCCCGCCGAACCTGCGCCAGTCGCAGATCCTGGTGCCCACCGACGCGCCCGGCGTGAAGATCGTCGGCCCGATGAACGTGTTCGGCGATCCCGACGCGCCGCACGGCCACATGCACATCATCTTCGACAACGTCCGCGTGCCGAAGGAGAACATGCTGCTGGGCGAGGGGCGCGGCTTCGAGATCAGCCAGCTGCGCCTGGGTCCGGGCCGCATCCACCACTGCATGCGCGCCATCGGCTCGGCCGAGAAGGCGCTGGACCTGCTGGTCACCCGCGGCCTGACCCGCGAGGCGTTCGGCAAGCAGCTGGTCCAGCTGGGCGGCAATCTGGAAATCATCTCCCGCGCCCGAATCGACATCGAGGCCATGCGCCTGATGGTGCTGAAGGCCGCCAAGGCGATGGATGTGCTGGGCAACCAGGAAGCCCGCGTCTGGATCCACATGGTCAAGGCCATGGTGCCCGAGCGGGTCTGCCAGATCATCGACCAGGCCATCCAGATGCACGGCGCGCTCGGTGTCTCGCAAAAGACGCCGCTGGCCCGGATGTACACCTCCACCCGGACGCTGCGGATCGCCGACGGTCCGGACGAGGTCCACCACATGGTGGTCGGCCGCAACGAGCTGCGTCAGTACCGCGAAACCCCGCCCGATCCCGGCGAGACCTCGATCTTCCGGCACTAACGCCCAAACATCCTGC
>JANXXA010000056.1 GCA_025350885.1 Phenylobacterium sp. | reverse complement strand
AGGACCTGCGACTGCTGCTGGCCCCCGGCAGCTCGCTCGGAGGCGCGCGACCGAAGGCCTCGGTGCTCGGCGCCGGCGGCCAGCTCATGATGGCCAAGTTCCCCAGCCAGACCGACGACTGGCCGATCCCAGTCTGGGAGTCGGTGGCCATGACGCTCGCCGAACGGGCGGGCATCATCGTTCCACCCTTCCAACTGCGCCATGTGGCCACGCGGCCGGTATTCATGATGTCGCGCTTCGACCGCGCAGCCGACGGCCACCGCCGCCCGTTCTGCTCGGCGCTTACCGCGCTGGGCGCCTCAGATGGCGAGACCCGCAGCTACCTGGAGCTGGTCGACGTCCTGCGCCAGGACGGCGCCGACGCCCCGGGCGACGCCGCCCAGCTCTGGCGGCGGATGGTGTTCAACGTCCTGATTTCCAACACCGATGACCACCTGCGCAACCACGGCTTCCTGCGAGAGCCCGGCGGCTGGCGCCTTTCGCCAGCCTACGACCTCAATCCCATGCCGGTCGACGTGAAGCCCAGGGTCCATTCGCTGGCCCTCAACGAGACCGACCAGGACGCCTCCCTGGAGACGGTATTGGGTGTTGCGGCCTACTTCCGGGTCGACAAGGCCGAGGCCGCCGAGGTGGTCAAGGCGGTCGGCGCGGTGGTCGCCACCTGGCGCGAGGTGGCCGGCCAGCATGACCTCACCGCCAACCAGATCGACCGCATGGCCAGCGCCTTCGAGCATGAGGATCTGGCGAAGGCCATTGCCTGAACCCGACGGGCGCGCCTCGTCGAGATTTCCGGAGTCCCCGGTCAAGCAGGCGGCCGCGGCGAAGCCGCTCAGCCCCGAGCGCCGCCGCATCACCAGGTGGCAGATCGCCGGCAAGACGAAGAGCTTCAGCGCCGTGGAGGTGATCAGGCCCCCGGATTACCACCGTGGCCAACGGGGCGCTGCACTTCCGCCCCTGTGCGAGGGCGATCGCCATCGGCACGAAGCCCAGCGAGGCCACCAGCGCGGACATCGGCATCGGGCCCACCCCCTAGATCGCGGGAGTCGGCGGAAGTCTAGGGCTGGCCGTACCGGACGGCTGCCACCCGAGGCTCCGCCATTCCGAGTTGGGCGAAATAGGCGGCCGCGTCGCTCGCCATCCGGCCAACACACCATTTCGCGTAGAGCGGCGCGAGGACTGGCCCCAGCGCTTGCCCGAGCAGATGGGAGGCCAAGGCGTAGGCGATCCAGACGCGCAAGTCCGAGCCCAGGTCCGCCGGCGTGATCTCGAAGCCCATCTCGTAGGCGCCGACGACCAGCAGTCGCGGCTGCCCCACCGTCTCCCAGACCTTGCGCCGCGGCGGCTCGCGCTGCGTGATGACCTCGTCGACGAAGAGCGACAGCCCGAACGCTGAGCCGCCCATCTTGATGTGGGATCCTACGGCCTGGCCGCGTCCGGCATCGAATTCGTAGGTCATGCGGCCGCCGCCCATCATGGCGGAGGGGCGCTCCATGTGCGCGGCCAGCCGCGTCTGATCGTCGAGCCGCGCAAAGATCGCCTCCGCCAGCGCCGAGAGGTGGATTACAGTCTCGAAGCTTCTCCGCATTGTGCGTTCTCCAGGATGGCGCCTTAGGACCCGCCGCAGCAGTCCGTCGCCTTGGTCTTAGGGGTCTGCGCTCTGGCGACTTGTTCTGCCTTCCCGGCGCAGCAGCCCGCGACGTCCCACGCGTCGCCAGCGGCTTCGGTCAGTGCCGCGGGGTCGCTAGCGGGGAAGCCCTGGGCCAGGGCTTCGTCCAGCCGGCGGCTGGTTGCGGCTGTCTTGCAATTGGTCATGAACGTGATCTCCATGTCCGTGGCCGTGGTGCATGAAGAGGTGCATCAGCGGACAGGCGAGAAAGAGCAAACACGGCAGGTAGATCAGGTAGCCCGATGCATGCTGCCAGTGGTCGCGCAGGAGCCAGAAGGCTCCCGCCGCGGCGACCGCCACCACCGTCATCGTTGCGAAGCTTCTTAAACGGTCGGTCATCACAGCGCCTTCCGATCTATTCTGGCGCGGCGTCGGGGTGCTCGTGGTCGTGCGGAGCCTCCGCACCCTTGGCGGGCGCGGGCATGCAGTGCATGTCCTTGCCGTCCATCATCATCTTCCCATCCATCATTTTTCCGCCGCGACCCCTGCCGGCCATGGGGCCGGAGGCGGCCGCCATCTTGCCATCCATCATCAGGCAGGCATGCATGGCGGACTTCTCGTCGCCCTTCGGGGTCGCGACCGGGGGCTTCGCGGCGTCCGCGGCGGCCGGGGGGTGATGTCCGGCGTGGGGGTCAGGCTCGGCTGCGAAGGCCGGCGCAGCCGCCAGGGCGGCGAAGAGCGGAAGCATCTTGAGCAACTGGGTCATATCCGGAGGCATCCTTGAGGAATAGAATCCTAGCTTCCGAGGAAACGGCGCCCTTCGCCTTGCTCCGCATCAACCCCGGCTCCCCCGCCGCATCAGAGTTTGGCCGTCCGCAGCCGCAGCGCATTGGTGATCACGCTGACCGAGGATAGGGCCATGGCGGCCGCGGCGATCTGCGGCGAGAGCAGTAGGTGAAAGGCTGGATAGAGCACGCCCGCAGCGATGGGCACGCCGGCAACGTTGTAGATGAACGCGAAGACCAGGTTCTGGCGGATGTTGCGCATCACGGCCCGTGAGAGGCGTCGCGCGCGGACAATGCCCTGAAGGTCCCCCTTCAGTAGGGTCACCCCGGCGCTCTCGATGGCTACGTCGGACCCCGCG
>JANXXA010000040.1 GCA_025350885.1 Phenylobacterium sp. | reverse complement strand
CCAACGCCATCAGCCGACCCAGGAACTGCGTCCGCGCCTCGGCCGGAATCCGCGGATCGCGCAGGCTCTGGGCGGCGATCGCCTGGACGGTGGCGAGCGCGTTCTTCACCCGATGGTTGAGCTCGTTGACCAGCAGCCGCTGGCGTTCGTCGGCGCGCCTGCGCTCGCTGATGTCCGACAGCGTGATCGCCACGCCGCCGCCGCGCATCGGCACGATCCGCAGTTCGACCACACGGTCCGGCCGCAGCCGGGAAGACGTCTCGAAGGTGGCCCCGACCCCGTCGTCCATCGCCGCGCGGCAATGGGCCTCGAACGGCGTGCCCCGCCCTTGCGGGAACACATCCCAGATCGATTTGCCCAGCAGATCACGGCGAGAAACGCCGAAATAGGTCTCCGCGGCGCGGTTGAACACCACATAGCGCCAGCCGGTGTCCAGAGCGTAGAAAGCGTCGCTGACGCTTTCAAGCACCGCCTCCAGCCAGGCCGCTCCGGTGGCTTCGGGCGGCGCGACGGGCGATGCATCGATGGGGGGCGGACGGGTCGGCATGCGAACCTTGGGTTGCAGGAGGCTCGCACCCATCCTAGCCAGACCAGCGCGGCGCAGGAAGAGTGGTTCGCCCGGCCCGCCAAGGTCCAGTCCGCGTGTCCAGACAGGTTTTCGCTGTCGTCGGGCCGCGAATTGCGCTTGGCTCACGCCTCCTGCCCTCAGGGATCGTCAGCCGCCATGCAACCCTTCCCCAAGTCGCTCGGCAAACCGGACGGACGCATAAAGACGGTTGGGCGCATGAAGAAGAGCGAGACGCTCGAGATCCGCCTGCCGCACCCCACCAAGCTTGCCTTCATGTTGGCCTGCCGCGATGAGGGCCGCTCCGCGAGCGAAGCTCTGCGCGAGTTCATCGAGGCGCATCTGGACGCCGCGCCGCCGCCGCGCCGCAGCCGAGGTGTTAGCCACCTGATCGCCGGCGCCCTGATCGTCGCGGCCCTGGGCGCCGTGGCCCTGCCCTCCCTGGCCCGGCCGGAGCTGCGCGCCGCCTTCGCCCGCCTGGGCATCGAGGGCGACCGCGACGCCGCCTGCGTCGCGTCCCCCGGACAGCACCCCGCTAGACGATCGGCTGCAGGAACCGTGAGACGTCCAGATTGAGCCAGGTCCAGGGCTTGAGGATCGACGCTCCGTTGCGCCAGGACAGCACGACGACCTTGGCCTTGCCGATCAGGTTCTCGGCGGGCACGAACCCCACCCCGACCGCCGTCGGCCAGCGGCTGTCCAGGGAATTGTCGCGGTTGTCGCCCATGAAGAAATAGCCACCGTCGGGAACCCGATAGACCTCGGTGTTGTCGGCCTCCCCCTCCGGCGCGCCAGCGAAGGTGGCGTAGCGCCGGCCGTCCGGCGCGGTCTCGATCACTCGTGGCGCAATGCGTCCCGGCGCATCGTGATCGGAGCTGAACCCGGCAGACTGGCGTGGAATCGGTACGCCGTTGACCAGCACCCTGCCGGCGACCACCTGCACTCTGTCGCCCGGCAGGCCGATCAGCCGTTTGATATAGGCCTCGCCCGGCGTGCGCGGCAGACGGAAGACCACCACGTCGCCGCGCTGCGGCGCCTGGCCGAGCAGCCGGTTCCATAAGCGACCCTCGAACAGTGGCGGATTGAACGGGATCGACGCCCGGCTCCAGCCGTAACTCCATTTCGAGACCACGATATAGTCACCGGTCACCAGCCCAGGCTCCATCGATGACGACGGGATGGTGTAGGGCTGGAACACCACGATCCGCAGCACCAGGGCGATCAGCAGCGCGCCGGCCACGGTCTTGGCTGTGTCCGCCACTTCCTCGAGCAGACCCAGGCGTCGCGGGGCCGCCGCTTTTTCCTGCCCTTGCGTCATGACCCGTCCTCGCTGCGCCGCGGGCGACCCCGCCTGCCGCCAATGCAGTCGATCGCAACCGCGCGAGCCTCAAGCGCCGTCGTGTCTGGACAGCCCAGGAACCCGTCCGGACACCCCTTACAAGGAGCTTGCAGGGCCGGTAGATGCGCGCGTGGCAGGCTCAAGGCTCTGAGGCGGACTACCTGGGAGGCATGCGAATCGCGCCATCGAGGCGAATGCACTGCCCGTTGAAGTACCCGTTGCGCGCAAGTTCCAGGACCAGGCTTCCAAACTCAGGCGGATTGCCCAGCCGTTTGGGAAACGGCACGGAGGCCGCAAGACCCGCGAAGATTGCCGGCGCCCTGTCCTTCACGGCCAGCATCGGCGGTGTGGCGAAAATTCCTGGAAGGATCGCGTTCACCCGGATCCCCAGATCCATCAGGTCGCGCGCCATCGGCAGAACCATGGAATTGACGGCGCCCTTGCCGCCACCATAGGCAACCTGACCGATCTGGCCGTCCTGAGAGGCGGCCGACGATGTCAGGATGATACAACCCCGTTCCCCATCGTTGTTGAGGGGGTCGGAATTGGCCATGCCGAGCGCGCCGTGTGACGCAATCCGGTAGCTGGCCGTGAAGATCCCTTCGGCAGAGCGGGCGATCATCTCGGTCGGGTTGCGCTTGTAGCTACCGGTCTCTTTGTCGAAGGAAATCGTCTTACCTCCGCCCGAAACGACGGCGCAGTGAACCACGATGCGTTCCTGTCCGTGCGCTGCGCGCGCCTTGGCGTACCCTTCGACAACACTCTCCTCGGAGGTGATGTCGACCTTGCAGAAAAGGCCGCCGATGGCCTTGGCCACTGCCTGGCCGCCAACGTCGTTCACATCGAAAATGGCGACCTTCACCCCGGCGGCGGCGAGCGCTTCGGCGCTCGCAAGGC
>JANXXA010000038.1 GCA_025350885.1 Phenylobacterium sp. | reverse complement strand
GCGTCCAGGCCGGCTGCGGCCGACTGCGCTTCGGCCACGGCGACGGCGCGGTTGACCTCGGCCACGGCGGAGGGACGCACGGCCAGCAGCATGTCGTAAAGGGTGACGATATCGACCCAGGCGGTCACGCCGGTCTCGCGCCGCGTCGCGTGCGTGGCGTGGATCGCGGCCATCAGCTGATGGGGACCGCTGCGGCCGAACGGGATGGCCCGGCGCAGATAGGCCGCCGCCTCGCTGATCAGGTCAGTGTCCCAAAGGCCGGTGTCCTGCTCCGACAGCGGGATCATGGCGCCCTCGGCGTCAAGCCGCGCGGGCCTGCGCGATTCGGTCAGACGGATCAGGGCGGCCAGGCCCAGCACTTCAGGCTCGTCGGACAGAAGTTCGGCCAGCAGTGCAGAGAGCCGCAGGGCCTCGCCGGCGAGATCGGCGGCGTCCGAGGTCCCGGCGGCATCCTCGTAGGCCTGGGCGTAGGCGATCTCCAGGGTGACCAACACCGCCTCCAGACGCTCGCCCCAAGCGTCAGGCCCGGGGATCTCGAAGCCGATGCGCGCGTCGCGGATCTTGCGCCTGGCCCGCGTCAGCCGCTGGGTCATGGCGACCTCGCTGGTCAGCCACGCGCGGGCCAGCCGGGCGACGGAGAGGCCGCAGAGGGTGCGCAGGGTCAGTGCGATCCGCGCCTCAGGCGCCATGGCCGGGTGGCAGCAGACGAAGATCAGCCGCAACCGCTCGTCCGGGATCGGCTCGAAGGCCGCGATCAGGAGAGTCTCCGGATCGGGCGCGGGCTCAGGAGCGTCGTGGATGGCGGACTGACGGACCTTCGAGCGCCGGCCGAGATCGAAAGCCCGGCGGCGGCCGACCGCGTATAGCCAGGCTGCAGGATCCCGCGGAGGACCGTCGCGCCGCCAGATCTCCACCGCTTGCAGGCTGGCAAAGGCAAACGCCTCCTCGGCCATGTCGAGGTCGCGGAAACGGATCGCCAACGCGGCGCGGATGCGGTCGCCCGCGCCCTGCACCGCCTGGGCCAGGACCCACTCCGGATCGGTCCGCATGGGCCGGCGGCTCACCGGTTCCAGACGGGCCGCACTTCGATCGCGTAGTTCGGGCCGCCCGGGATTTTCCGCGCCCAGGCGATAGCAGAGTCGAGATCCGCCGCCTCGATCAGGTAGTAGCCGCCCAGTTGTTCGCGGGTTTCGGCGTAGGGCCCGTCGTGCAGCGACGCGACGCCGCCGACCGTGCGCACCGTGGTGGCGGTGTCGGACGGCTTCAGGCGATTGCCGCTGACCATCGCGCCGGCCTCCTGCAACTCGGCGCCCAGCCGCATGTGCGCGGCGACGATATCCTGCAGCGCGGCCGGATCCGTAACCGTTTCGTCGCCATAGATGATCAGCAGATATTGCATGGTGTCGTCCTTTTGCGTGGAGCCAGCTTGGCTGACGCGAAACGCCGCGTCACGGGAGAGACGCGCATCGAGCGGCGGATTCGACAGGCCACCGCCGAATCTAGTCGGCCGGCGGCTGTTCCAGCATCCGGCGCAGGTCGGCGATGGCCAGGGCGGCCGGCGAGCGGCGCTGGCGCCAGACCAACAGCGCCATGGCGCCCACGGTGACGGCGATGAAGGCTTGCGGCCCGAACAGCCAGGCCGCGGCGGCCAACGCGAAATAGTAGCCGCGGACGCCGGCGTTGAAGGACGACAGCGCCGGGTTCAGCAGCCGCGCCGCCAGGTCGCCGTAGAGATGATGGGTCCTGTCGTCGATGCGTTCGGGCACGGCTCCGATAGCGGCGATGCAATAGTTCATCTGCCGGATCGACCAGATGAAATCCAGCAGGCCGCGCGCCAGCGTGACCAGCACCAGCGCCAGCTGGCCTTCGAACAGCAGCCGCGAGGAGGTCTTGATGACGATCAGGCTGGAGACGTTCTTGAACGTCGCCTGGCCGCCGAACAGCGCGCCCGCCGCGGCAGCGATCAGCAGCAGGTTTGACGAGGCGAAGAACGACGCCGAATTCAGGGCCTGGGCCAGCAGCTGGCCATCCATGAAGCGGTTCTCGCGCCGGGCCATGTTGCGCATCCAGGCCATGCGGATCACCGCCATGTCCGTATTGATCGCCGCTCCGCCCCGGCGCGCCAGCAGGCTGAGCAATGGCTGGTAGAACAGCCAGCAGATGGCGAACAGGCCGAACCCGGCGGCGTTCAGGGCGTCGAGGCTAGTCATCAGCCATCAGCCCGCCGGCGTTCGTGTTGCGCATGCGCAGCGCGATCAGCAGGGCCACCCCCATCATCGCCGCCACATAGAGGTAGAAGCCGCTCTCCAGCTTCTGCGACTTGAACCAGAGCGCCATATATTCCGCCGTGCCGCCGAAAATCGTGTTGGCCAGCGCGTAGGGCAGGGCGACGCCGAGCGCCCGCACGGCCGTGGGGAACAGCTCGGCCTTCACCACCGCGCTCACCGAACTGTAGCCGGAATGAATCAGGCACAGCGCCGTGACCAGTCCGAAGGCGGGGAGCAGGGTGGTGGTGTGCGAAAGCGCCGAGAAGATCGGATAGGTCGCCAGCATGCCCAGGGTGAAGGCGCCGATCAGCGTCGAGCGTCGCCCGAACCTGTCCGACAGATGCCCCATCAGCGGGTTGACCAGCATGTAGACCAGCAGCGACCCGGCCGAGACCGCGGTCGCCGCATCCTTGGTGAAGTGGGCGGTATTGACCAGGAACTTCGGCATGTAGGTGGTGTAGGCGTAGAACGAGAGCGAGCCCGCCGCGGTCAGGCCGGCCACCATCAGCACCTCGCGCGGATGCCATTTCAGCAGCGGCGCCGCGAAGCTGAGCTGCCACAGCACCAGAACGGCCACCGACAGGCTCATGGCGTTGGGATTGCCGCTGGCGAACAGGGCCCCGCAGACGGCCAGGGCCGCGGCCAGCAGGATCAGCACCCAGCGCATATGGGCCGGGTCGAGAGAGGCGCGGTCGCCGCTGTTGACCGTGGTGAACGCGGTGCTTTCCTCCAGGTTGGACTGGATCCAGAAGACCACGACGGCCAGCACCCCGCCGATGGCGAACGGGATCCGCCAGCCCCAGTCCTCGAGCTGACCCTTTGCCAGCGTGTGCTGCAGCACCAGCAGCACCAGGGTCGCGGCCAGTTGGCCCATGATCAGGGTCACATACTGGAAGCTGGACCAGAAACCGCGCCGGG
>JANXXA010000022.1 GCA_025350885.1 Phenylobacterium sp. | reverse complement strand
TTCCTGCAGGCGCGGATGGCCGAAGGCGCCGGCCACTAGGATGTCGGCGCCCGCCTTGCGCGCCGCATAGAGCAGAACGGGGGCGGCATCGCCGGTGTCCGGCAACAGGTCCACTTCGGCGTCCACCCCGCGTGCGGCGTAGTAGGATTTCAGCCGACCAGCGTCGAAACTCCGGGAACTGGCCTTCGGCGCCGCCAGGATCACCACCTTGGCGGCCTTTTCCAGCAACGGCAGCGCCAGCCGCGCGGCGCGCGAGGCTTCCTTACCGCCGTCCCACGCCACCGCCACCGCGCCGCCGATCTTCAAGCCCTCACGAGCGATCAGCACTGGTCGCTGCTCATCGGCCACCATCTGCTGGAAGGCTTCGGCCAGGGGACCGCGGCCCCGCGCCGGGTCGGACGTGAACACCACCACATCGGATAGCCGGCTCTCCGCCGACAGCCCCGCCCAGACCGGCGTCTGCAGCGCGATGAACCGGCTTTTCGCGTAGGTCGAGGCGTCCATGGCCGCGCGCGCAGCCTTCTCGCCGGCCTGCGCCGCCTCCTTCAGCGAATCCAGGGCCGCGGTCTGCACGCCGCCCAGAAACCCCTCGCCCATCCAGGGCATCACATCGGCCACGTCGGCGGGCGTGTAGACGCCGGCCATCTCGGCGTCGAACGGTTCGGCCAGCATGATCGCCGCGGCCACTGCCGCCGCATCTCCGCGGCCGCCGGATAACGGCGCCATGATTCGAGCCCAGCTCATCGGTTGTGCGCCTCCTTACGTGAACTTACGGCCGAGAGGCCCTATGCTCGCACTGATATGTGGCATGGCATGCGCCAGTTCACGACCTTGACTGTGGAGGGAATGCATTCGTGAGGAAAGGGCTGCGTCGTCCCGCAAAAGAGCCGCGCGCCTGGCAACGCATGCTGTCGGGGCGCCGCCTCGACCTGCTGGACCCCTCGCCGATGGACATCGAGATCGAGGACATCGCCCACGGCCTGGCGCGCGTCGCCCGCTGGAACGGCCAGACCACGGGCGAACACCCCTTTTCGGTGGCCCAGCATTCCGTGGTCGTCGAGGAGATCGTCGCCCACATCCGGCCCGGCGTAGAACCGCGCTGGCGGCTGGCCGCTCTGCTGCACGATGCATCGGAATATGTGATCGGCGACATGATCTCGCCCTTCAAGGCCGCGCTCGGCGTCGATTATCGCACGTTCGAGGAGCGGCTGGAGAGCGCTATTCACACGCGCTTTGGCCTGCCGGCCAGGACGCCCACGACGGTCAAGGCGCTGATCAAGCGCGCCGACCGCGCCTGCGCGTTTTTCGAGGCGACCCAGCTGGCCGGATTCAGTCATGCGGAATCGCTCGCCTTTTTCGATGCGCCGCCCGCCGGCTACACCCTGAAGATCGACCCGCTGCCGCCCGCCCAGGCTCAGGCGCGCTACATCCAGCGCTACAACGTCCTGTCCGAGGCCGCCGGCTACCAATCCACCCCCTCGGCATTCGACACCGAATGAGCGACCCGCCCGCCCAGCCGCAGCCCGGAACGCCGGTGGTGATCGGCCTCTCCGCCGTGGTCGTGGCCGTCCAGGGCGGCGACGCCGCCGTGCTGACCGTGCGCCCGCCTGGCGCCAGTCTCGAGGGCCTGCCGTTCGGCCCGTTCGATCCCCTGGGCCACCGCACCTTCGAGCTGGCCATGCGGGCCTTCGTCACCGAACAGACCCGGTTCAACCTGGGCTATGTGGAACAGCTCTACACCTTTGGCGACAAGGGCCGTGACGCCCCCCTGGCCGATATGGGCGCGCGCTCCGACCACGCCCGGGTGATCTCCGTCGACTACCTGGCCCTGGCGCAGACCGCCGTGGAAACCCATGCCCCCGGCTCGGAATGGCGGCCCTGGGCAAGGTTTTTCCCCTACGAGGACTGGCGCGACGGTCGACCGGCCGCCCTGCCGCTGATCGAGGCGGCCCTGCGCCGCTGGGCCGACGGGGATCCCCACCGGTTCGGCCGCGCCCGGCTGCTGTTCGCGCTGGACGGCGCGCCCTGGAACGAGGAACGGGTGCTGGAGCGCTACGAACTGCTTTACGAGGCCGGGCTGGCGCGGGAGGCCGGCCGCGATCGCGGCGAGCCCTCCGCACCCCTGCCCCCGCCGCTGGCGGCCGCCCTGGGCGAGCCCATGCTCTCCGACCACCGTCGCATCCTGGCCACCGCCGTCAGCCGCCTGCGCGGCAAGCTGAAATACCGTCCCGTTGTCTTCGAGCTGATGGCGCAGGCGTTCACCCTGTCGGCGCTGCAGCGCGCCGTGGAGGCGATCGCCGGCGTGCCGCTGCACAAGCAGAACTTCCGCAGAGCCCTGGAACGCGCCGAGCTGGTCGAGGGCCTGGGTCGCATGGACGCTGACACGGGCGGACGTCCCGCCGAGCTCTACCGGTTCAGACGTGAGATCCTGGGGGCGAGGCCGGTGTCGGGGCTGAGCCTGCCGCTGTTGCGGGAATAGACGCCGCCCACTGCGCCTTCAGCGATGCCGAGGTCTCGCGCGATCCGTCGGGGCTCCAGCCCGGCGGGCCGAACAGCCAGCCAAGGACGTGGCGCGGCTGGCGGACGATGTCCTGGGCGATGCCGATCCACTCATGGAACGCCACGCGGACGATGTTGAAGGTGCCCAGGTTGTGGACCAGCCCATAGCGGCAGGCCTCCTCGTCCAGTTCCGGCTGAAAGCTGCCGAACATCCTGTCCCAGACGATCAGGATGCCGGCGTAGTTGCTGTCGAGGTAGCGCGGATTTCGCGCGT
>JANXXA010000018.1 GCA_025350885.1 Phenylobacterium sp. | reverse complement strand
CGGACCTTGGGGCGCCCTTCGACCGGACGGCCGACGGCGGCTTCGTGCAGGGGCTGGAGGCCGCCCACAGCCGGGCGCGCGTGGCCCGCGTCGGCGGCGACCAGGCGGGGGCGGCGATCATGCGGGCGGTGATCATCGCCGTCCTGGCCGCACCCCATATCGAGGTCCGCACCGGCCACCGGCTGCACGGGCTGTTGCAGGACGCATCAGGCCGGGTGCGCGGCGTAGTCGCCGAGCATGAGGGCGCGCGGGTCGAGATCACCGCGCCGGCGACGATCCTGGCCACCGGCGGCATCGGCGGGCTCTACGCCGTGACCACCACGCCGCCCGAGCTGCAGGGCGAGGGCCTGGGGCTCGCGGCCCTGGCCGGGGCGCTGATCGCCGACCCGGAGTTCGTGCAGTTCCATCCCACCGCCATCGATATCGGTCGCGATCCGGCGCCGCTCGCCACCGAGGCCTTGCGAGGCGAAGGCGCGGTGCTGGTCAACGCCAGCGGCGAACGGTTCATGGACCGCTATCACCGCGACGCCGAGCTCGCGCCGCGCGACGTCGTCGCCCGGGCCATCGACGCCGAGCGCCGGGCTGGACGCGGCGCGTTCCTGGACGCCCGCCAGGCGGTGGGCGCGCGCTTTCCCGAGGAATTCCCCGCCGTGTTCGCCGCCTGCATGTCCGGCGGTATCGATCCGCGCACCCAGCCGATCCCGGTCGTTCCAGCCTGCCACTACCATATGGGCGGGATCGCCACCGATGAGGCCGGACGCACTTCGCTGCCCGGTCTCTTCGCCGCCGGAGAATGCGCCTCGACCGGCGTGCATGGCGCCAACCGGCTGGCCTCCAACTCGCTGGTCGAGGCCGCGGTGTTCGGCGCGCGCGCCGGACGCGTCGCGGCGCTGGAGCCGACCCCGCCGCCGGCGCGGCTGGCGCGCCGGGTCCCGCCGGCCCTGCCCGACACAGCGCTGGCCGGTCTGCGCCAGGCGATGAGCCGTGAGGCCGGCGTGGTCCGTTCGGCGGAGGGCCTGAACCGCCTGCTGGCGCAGATCGACGACCTGGAGGCCCGGCATGGCCTGGGCGCGACCCTGGCGGCCGCCCGTCTGGTCGCGGCCTGCGCCCTGGCCCGCACCGAAAGCCGCGGCGGCCACTTCCGCAGCGACGCCACCGGCGCTGAGGCCCCGAAGCGCACCTTCGTGCACGGCTCAGACATCAACCTGGCCAACCCCCTGAAGTTCGCGGCGGAATGACCGGACCCCTGCCCGACCTCCTGATCGCACCGCTGGTCCGCGCCGCGTTGGCCGAGGACCTGGGCCGCGCCGGAGACTTAACCTCGCTGGCCTGCGTCCCGGCCGACGCCCGCCTGCGCGCCGTCTTCGCCACCCGCCAGCCCGGCGTGGTGGCGGGCCTTGCCTGCGCCCGGCTGGCGCTGCTGGAGCTCGACCCGGACGCGGACTTCGAGACTGTCGCCGTCGATGGCGCGCGGGTCCGACCCGGCGACACGCTGGCTCGCGTGGACGCCAACGCCCGCGCCCTGCTCGGGACCGAGCGGGTGGCGCTGAATCTCCTGGGCCGCCTGTCCGGCGTGGCGACGCTGACGCGGGCCTATGTGGACGCCGTGGAAGGCTCGGGCGTCGCCATCGTCGACACCCGCAAGACCACGCCGGGTCTGCGGGCGCTGGAGAAATACGCCGTGCGCTGCGGCGGCGGGGTCAACCATCGCTTTGGCCTGGATGACGCGATCCTGATCAAGGACAACCACATCGCCGCCTGCGGCTCGGTCGGCGAGGCGGTGCGCCGGGCCCGGGCCGCCGCCGGCCACCTGATCAAGGTCGAGGTCGAGATCGACAGCCTGGCCCAGCTGGAAGAGGCGCTGAAGTACGGCCCCGACGTGGTCATGCTGGACAACTTCAGCCTCGCCGACCTGGCCGACGCCGTCCGCCGCACCGCCGGCCGCACACGGCTGGAAGCCTCCGGCGGCGTGACCCTGGAGACCGTGCGGGCCATCGCCGACACCGGCGTCGACGTGATCAGCGTCGGCGCCCTGACCCACTCCGCCAGGGTGCTGGACATCGGCCTGGATGCGGTCTGACGGCTCTCAGTCCAACAATTGCGCGCGAACGCCCAGCTCCCGCGCCGCCCGCGCCAGCCGCCGATCCATCGTCACCAGCAGCAGATCCGCGCGCTGGCAGACGGCGGCGTGGATCGCGTCCGGCGCGCGCAGCATCAGATCGAACCGCCGGACGAAGATGCTGGCCAGGCGGATATCGGCCGCTGACAGATCGATGTCGCCGGCGCTGCTCGCCCGCCAGGCATCGAAGTCAGCCAACCGGCGCACGGCGTCCTGCGGCCCCTCCAGGGCTCGCGTGCGCGCCAGACGCGAGAGCGCCGAGGCGACCTCGGCGGCGGCGAACTCGCTGACGATCAAGGGTTGCGCGGCGGTCACCAGGAAGCGGTCAACAGCCGCGCTGCCGGGCTCTTCGATCAGCAGCGGAAGGATCGCGCTGGCGTCGAGATAGGCGCCGCTCAATCCCCAGGTTCCTCATAGAGCTGATCGAGGATCTCCACCGAGGTCATACCGACCCCCTTGCGCGCCTGTCGCCGGGACTTCAGCCAGGCGTGGGTCGCCGATCCCTGAGCGGTCACCGACATCAG
>JANXXA010000519.1 GCA_025350885.1 Phenylobacterium sp. | reverse complement strand
GCCCTCAGGCCCGCGACCGCCTGGAGCCAAGCCAGATGGAGCCAGGCTAAAGGGCGGCAAACCCTTCCGGCGACCGAAGTAGTCGAAGGTCAGGTCGCGCCAACGGGTTTCATCGGCTGGGGCGATGCCTGGCTGATATCGAAGCGAACCTGTGAACGGCCGAAGTCCAGCGCGACGCTGTCGAACTGGGTCAACAGATCCATGCCGAGCACGACGGCCGGCGCGGCCTTGAGGTCCCAGAGGTCGAAGATGTGCATGTCGGCGTAGACCACCGGAACATTGCCCAGCTGCAGACCGCCCAACCGCATGAACGGCAGGTAGATCAGCTCACCTTCGAAGGACTCGCCCGCCAGGGTTTCCAGGGTTATCGGGCGCGTCGTCGAGGCGCCGGCGTGTCGGCGCTCGCCCGCGCTCACCAGATCGCGCAGGGCCGCATTGCAGATGGTCGCCTGCGACCCGGAGTCGATCATCGCGTTGATTCGCTGGCCGCTGAGATCGGCGTCAACGATCGTCAACTGGCCAAGCCGCCGACGGGCGGGAACGATTACGGCGCCCTCGCCGGAGGCCTCGGCTCGGGAGCGCGTGATGGCCAGGCGCCTGGCTTTGAAGCCCAGCTCAAGGCGCTGGCCCTTCAGCCAGTCGACGCCCAGCACGCCATCGACACCCTTGCCGAACGGCATGGCGGGGGCGTGGACGCCCCTGCGGCTGCGATCACCGACCCGCAGGTGTTCGATCAACACGTTGGGGCGTTCGCGGACGCCGACCGCGGTGTGGACCTGGCCGGGCGTCAACGCCGTGAGGGACAGGCGCTGAGCGAGGTCGCGCGAGACGCAGGACGCGTTGGCCCCGGTGTCGATCAGAAACTGGAACGGACCCTGACCATTGACGCTGACAGGAGCCAGCATGTGTTCATAGCGGTCGCGGCCGGTACTGATCTGCGTCGCCGGTTCATCGGCAGTGATCGGCTGCTCGACGCCGGGCTCCAGCGGGGCGGCCTGCGCGCAGGCGCGAGCCAGCGGGGCGCCCATGCCGGCGGTCAAGAACAGTCCTGCTGCGGCCTGTCGTCGAGTCGGGAGTTTCATCGCCTGATGCCCACCCTGTTCGCATGGCTTGACATTATCACCTCGCGCCGTCGCGGTCACGGCGGCGCAACCTTGTGGAAACCAGAGGCCGACTAGTCTGGAAAAATGCTCAGACGCCTCGCGATACTTGCTGCGCCATTGTTGCTGGCGGCCGGCGCTGCCCACACTGCGGAAAGCCCCGCAATGTCGCAGGTGGGCCAATATCTCGACCTGCAACCGGTGGGCCTGCCGATCGTCGTTCAGGGCCGTCTGGTCAACTATGTCTTCGTCTATGTGCGCCTCAACCTGGCGCGCGGCGCCGATCTGCAGCGGCTGCGCGACAAGGAGCCAGCCTTCCGCGACGCCCTGGTTCGCGATGGCCACAAGACGCCCTTCGTCCTCGCCGACGACTGGCAAAAAGTCGATGAGGTGAAGCTGAAGGCCGCACTGCTGCGCGACGCCGTCGGCATTGCCGGGCCGGGCGCGATCAGCTCCGTCGTGGTGAATTCGCAGAGCCCGCAACGGCGCGTGATGCCGCCCAGACCGCTGCCCGCGGACCATCTCTGAACCCCTTCGCGGAGCAGGTTGCGCCCGCGGGCCAAGTTTGGCACTTTCCGCCCCCTTGTTCGGGGCGCTATGAGAGCGCGCCCGTCTCGGGGCAAACATGGGGCTGGGAACCCGATGCGGCCGCACGGCGGCCGTCGTTCCCCCTCCGCGCGATCGTAAAGGGGTGCGCTCGAAATGAATTCCATACTGATGCTGGTGGTCGGGGCAGGGCTTTTGGCCGTGCTGTACGGCGCCGTGCAGACCGCGACGCTGCTTCGGGCCTCGCCCGGTAACGCCCGGATGCAAGAGATCGCCGCCGCCATCCAGGAGGGCGCGCAGGCCTATCTGAAGCGGCAATACACCGCCATCGCCATCGTCGGCGCCGTGGTGCTGGTCGCCCTGGCTGTGCTGTTTCACAGCTGGGAACAGCCGGTCGGCTTCCTGATCGGCGCGGTGCTGTCCGGCGCCGCCGGGTTCGCCGGGATGCTGATCTCGGTCCGCGCCAACGTGCGGACCGCCCAGGCGTCTTCCGAAAGCCTGGCCCGGGGCCTGAAGATGGCCTTCACCTCCGGCGCCATCACCGGCCTGCTGGTGGCGGGCTTCGCCCTGATCGGGGTCGCCGGCTACTATGCGGTGCTGACCGGGCCGCTGGGCTACGCCGCTGACAATCGCGCGGTGGTCACGGGGCTCACCTGCCTGGGCTTCGGGGCCTCGCTGATCTCGATCTTCGCCCGTCTGGGCGGCGGGATCTTCACCAAGGGCGCCGACGTGGGCGGCGATCTGGTCGGCAAGCTCGAAGCCGGCATCCCCGAGGACGACCCGCGCAATGCCGCGACCATCGCCGACAATGTCGGCGACAATGTCGGCGACTGCGCCGGCATGGCCGCCGATCTGTTCGAGACCTATGCGGTGACCACGGTTGCGACCATGGTCCTGGCGGCGATCTTCTTCGGGTCCTCGGCGCTGCTGGGCAATCTGATGATGCTGCCGCTGGCGATCTGCGGCGTCTGTATCCTGACCTCGATCATCGGCACCTTCGCGGTCCGGCTGGGCAAGTCGGGCTCGATCATGGGCGCGCTCTACCAGGGTCTGATCGTCACCGGCGTGCTGTCGGCGATCGCGCTCTTTTTCCTGATCCCCTCGCTGGTGACCCAGGATCTGACTGTGGGGGCCAAGACGTTCAGCGCGATGTCACTGTTCTATTGCGCCATCGCCGGCCTGGTGATCACCGCCCTGATCGTGATGATCACCGAATACTACACCGGGACCAACTTCCGCCCGGTGAAGTCGGTGGCCCAGGCCTCGGTGTCCGGCCACGGCACCAACGTCATCCAGGGCCTGGCCATGAGCCTTGAATCCACCGCGGCCCCGGCCCTGGTGATCATCGTCGGGATCATCGTCACCTACAATCTGGCGGGCCTCTATGGCATCGCCATCGCCACCACCGCCATGTTGTCGCTGGCGGGCTTCGTGGTCGCGCTGGACGCCTTCGGTCCGGTCACCGACAACGCCGGCGGGATCGCCGAGATGGCCGGTCTTCCTCCGGAAGTCCGGGTGACCACCGATGCGCTCGACGCGGTAGGCAACACCACCAAGGCGGTGACCAAGGGCTATGCCATCGGCTCGGCCGGCCTGGGCGCGCTGGTGCTGTTCGCGGCCTATACCGAAGACCTCAAGCACTTCGTCGCCACCGCGACGCCGGGCTCGTTCTTCGACGGCGTCGGCGCCGTGGCCTTCGACCTTTCCAACCCCTACGTTGTGGTCGGCCTGCTGTTCGGCGGCCTCTTGCCGTTTCTGTTCGGCGGCATGTCGATGACCGCCGTGGGCCGCGCCGCCCAGTCGGTGGTGGTCGAGGTCCGCCGGCAGTTCCGCGAGAACCCGGGCATCATGACCGGTGAGGTGAAGCCGGAGTATGGCCGCGCGGTGGACATCCTGACCAAGGCGGCGATCCGGGAAATGATCATCCCGTCGCTGCTTCCGGTGGTCTCGCCGATCGCGCTGTTCTTCGTCATCAACGCCATCGCCGGCAAGGTCGACGCATTTGCCTGCGTCGGCGCCATGCTGATGGGGGTGATCGTCACCGGCCTGTTCGTGGCCATCTCGATGACCTCGGGCGGCGGCGCGTGGGACAACGCCAAGAAGGTGATCGAGGAAGGCTTCACCGATGCGGCCGGCGTGCTGCACGGCAAGGGCTCGGACGCTCACAAGGCCGCTGTGACGGGCGACACTGTCGGCGACCCCTACAAGGACACGTCAGGTCCCGCGGTGAACCCGATGATCAAGATCACCAACATCGTCGCCCTGCTGTTGCTGGCGGTGCTGGCGGCGCAATAGTCGACGATCCGCGGACTCAGCGACGCCCCGGAGAGCGATCTCCGGGGCGTTGTTGATTCGGGCTTGGTGTGATCCGGTGTGGCTGGATCCCCGCCTTCGCGGGGATGAGTCGCTTTGCGCTCAGTTGCGCCGGTCGCCCGGGCGGTTTCCTGGAACGCCTTCGTCTTCGCGCGGCAGCAGGGAGCCGCGGCCGACGTTACCGAGGAGCTGTTCCATAATCGTCAGCTCGCGACCGCGTGTGGGCGTCTCGCGGCCGTTGAAGGCGATCACCTTGCCGTCCTTCAGTGTGTAGACGTTGACGCTTTCGACCAGTTCGCTCTCCTTGTTGAAGGTGATCGCGGTGACGTTGCGGGAGATCACCTCGGGGCGCCTGAACGCCACGCGGGCCTTCAGCTGGTTCATGTAGAACCAGACATTGGGGTCGAAGGTCGAGGTGGCCGAGGGCGAGCCAAGCCGGCCGCGGACCGTGGACTTGGTGTCGGCGCCGACCTTCACATCCTTGGGATCGGATTCGATCGCCTGGAAGCCGGAATAGCTGGTGATCGGCGCGCAGGACGACAGGGCGCCCGCCGTCGAGGTCAGCAGCGCGGTTGCGAGGATTGCGACGGCGGTTGGTGAGGACATAGGCGGCTTGCAACCTGCTTTGCACGAGGTGGGCTTTGACCTATCGCTCGTCGCCCCTTAGTTCAATGCGGTTTTATGGGCCGGATCGGGCGAAATCGAGGCGTCATGCTGCTGGACCGTCTGTTCCGACCCCGACCGGCCAAGGTGGTTGGCCGCGCGCTCTACGCCCGGGTGGTGGAGCAGTCGCGCGCTCGCGCCCTCTACGCCGACCTGGGCGCGCCTGACACGGTCGAAGGCCGTTTCGAAATCTACAGCCTGCATGTGGTCCTGCTGCTGGACCGTCTGCGTGGCCACGGCGAGTTGGCCGGCGAGGTCTCCCAGAGCCTTTTCGACACCTATGTGACGAGCCTCGACAATGCGCTGCGCGAGATGGGCGTCGGCGACCTGTCGGTGGGTCGCAAGATGCGCAAACTGGGCGAGGCGCTCTATGGGCGGGGCAAATCCTATGACGCGGCGTTCGCCAGCCTGCCGGACACCGGGCCGTTGCAGGCGCTTCTGACCCGCACGGTCTACGCCGAGACCGACGGCTCGGCCGCTTCGGGGATGGTCACCTACGTCCTGGCCGTCCGCGCCACGCTGGCGACCCAGCCGCTCGATCAGCTGCTGGCGAGTGATGTCGATTGGACGGCCGCATGAGTCCGCCCTGGACCGCGCCAGTGCGGTTGCATGAAATCCCGCGCACGGTGCGCCTGGAACCCGATGCCGCGGCGCGCGCGCAGATCGCCGCCGCCCTGGGCCTGGAGTCGCTGCCGGAGCTCACCGCCCAGCTGACCGTGGCGCCCTGGATGGACGGGGTGGAGATCAGCGGCCGGTTCGACGCCGTGGTGGAACAGATCTGCGCGGTGTCGCTCGAGGCGTTCACCCACCCGCTGCACGGTGAGATATCCGTACGCGCGGCGCCCGCCGGCAGCCCCCAGGCGCCCGATGCGGAGGGGGGCGAGATCGACTACGATCCCGAGGCGCCGGATCCGCCCGATGTCCTGGCCGGCGACACCCTCGATCTGGCGGGCTATCTGGTCGAGCACCTGGCGCTGGAAATCGATCCCTTCGCGCGCAAGCCGGGCGCCACCTTCGACTACATCCCCGACGCCGAGCCCGAATCGCCCTTCGCGGTGCTGAAGGCGTTTGGCGAACCGAAACCCTGAACCCCGCGGCTGTTCCCATCGCCCGGCCCGGGGGCTATCGTCGCCCGCGAATCCGGCGGGACCCGTCGTAGGACAAAGCGCCGCCTTGACCCAGCCGCTGGTAATTTCGATCGACGCCATGGGCGGGGACCACGGCCCGCCGGTGGTGATCCCGGCGGTGGTCCGTGCGATGGCCGCTCTGCCGGGTACGGTAAGGTTCCTGATGCACGGCGACGAAGCCACCATCGCCGCGGCTCTGAGCCGGCACACGGCCGCCGCCGGACGGGTGGACATCCGCCACGCCGACCGCGTCGTCGGGATGGACGAGAAGCCGGCCCAGGCCCTGCGACGCGGCAAAGGCACCTCCATGTGGAACGCCATCGAAGCGCTGCGCGAGGGCCAGGCGGTCGCGGCGGTGTCGGCGGGCAACACTGGCGCCCTGATGGCGATGTCCATGCTGATCCTGCGGATGAGCGCCGACCTGGAGCGCCCGGCGCTGGTCACCTCGATTCCCACCGCTCGGTCGGTGACCACTTTCCTCGATGTCGGCGCCAACATCGACTGCGACGCCGAGCGGCTGGTGGAGTTCGCCATCATGGGCGAGGCGTTTCACCGCGCGGCGCATGGCGTGCTCCGGCCGACCGTCGGGCTGCTGAATGTCGGCTCGGAGGAGATGAAGGGCCATCAGGAAGTCCGCGGGGCCCATCGCGTGCTGCGCGAGGGCCGGATCGACCTGGACTATCGCGGCTTCGTCGAGGGCGACGACATCACCCTGGGCGCCGTCGATGTGGTGGTCACCGACGGGTTCACCGGCAATGTGGCGCTGAAGGCCATGGAGGGGGCGTTGCGGTTCATCACCGCCGAGCTTCGCACCGCGCTCACCTCCGACCTGGGGGCAAGCCTTGGCGCCATGCTGGCGAGGCCCGCGCTGCGCCGGTTCCGCGATCGCCTCAGCCCGACGCCCGCCGCGCCGCTGCTAGGCCTCAACGGCATTGTGCTGAAATGTCACGGCGGGGCCAGCGACCGCGACTTCGCCCAGGCGATCCGGCTGGCGGTGGACCTGGCGGGCAGCGGGTTCGCCGCGGAGATCGAGCGCAACATGCGCCGGCTGCCGGATGCGCTGGCCGAGGCCGAGACCGCGCCGGCCGATGAGGCCACGCCGCCAGCCGCCGCGCCGCCGGGAGCCTCCGCGTGACGCAGGTTCTGCGCAGCGTGGTGACCGGCGTCGGGGGATACCTGCCCGAGCGCGTGGTGACCAACGACGACTTGGCCAAGGTCGTCGATACGTCCGACGCCTGGATCGTGGAGCGCACCGGCATCCGCCAGCGTCACCAGGCCACCGATGACCAGCCGGTTTCGGACCTGGCCGTGGCCGCTGCGCGCCGGGCTCTGGAGGCCGCCGGCCGGACCCCCGACGACGTCGATCTGATCATCGTCGCGACCACCACCGCTGACCTGATCTTCCCCGCGGTCGCCACCATCGTTCAGCGCAAGCTGGGTTGCCCCGTGGGCATCGCCTTCGATGTCCAGGCGGTGTGCTCGGGCTTCGTCTACGCGCTGTCGGTGGCCGATGGATTCACCGCGCGGGGCCGGTCGAAGTGCGCCCTGGTGATCGGGGCGGAGACCATGACGCGGCTGATGGACTGGAGCGACCGCGGGACCTGCGTGCTGTTCGGCGACGGCGCTGGGGCGATCGTCGTCGAGCCGATGGCCGGCGAGGGGACCACGGCCGATCGCGGCCTGCTGGGGTTTGCCCTGCGCGCCGACGGGACCAAACAGGACCTGCTCTATGTGGATGGCGGACCGTCGACCAACGGCCAGGTCGGCAAGCTGCGGATGCAGGGCAACCAGGTCTTCCGCCACGCCGTGGTCAATATCTCAGAGGCGGTGACCGCCGCGGCCGCCGATGCCGGGATCGAGGTCGCCAGCGTCGACTGGTTCGTGCCGCATCAGGCCAACCTGCGTATCCTGCAGGGGGTGGCGCGGCGGCTGGGCATCGACGAGGACAAGGTGATCACCACCCTGGATCGCCATGCCAACACTTCGGCGGCGTCGATTCCCCTGGCCCTGGATCAAGGCGTCCGCGACGGGCGGATCAAGCCCGGGCAGCTGCTGCTGCTCGAGGCGATGGGCGGCGGCCTGACCTGGGGCGCCTGCGTTCTGCGGCTTTAGGGGCTGGCTCGAACACGATCCGCAATCTGGCGCTTGAAGTCTTTGACCGGATAGGACAATCAGGAGACGGTGACGCTATCGTGAAGGGGAATGGGCCAGCATGAAGGGCGCGACGGTGACGCGAGCCGACCTCTGTGAAGCGGTTCACGAGGACGTGGGCCTGACGCGCCAGGACTGCGCCGAGCTGGTCGAACGGATTCTCGAACTAATGGCTGTCGCCCTCGAAGAGGGAAAACAGGTCAAGCTGTCGGGCTTCGGCGTGTTCCAGGTCCGCGCCAAGTGCGCGCGCATGGGCCGCAACCCCAAGACCGGTGAGCCCGCGGCCATTGAACCGCGCCGGGTGATCGGCTTTCGGGCCTCCCAGGTGATGAAGGCGCGGGTCGACCGCGCCCTGCAGCGGTGACGGTGGCCTAGGCATGGCCAAGGGCCCCGAAGCCTTTCGGACCATCTCCGAAGCGGCCGACGAGCTCAGCGTGCCGCAGCATGTCCTGCGGTTCTGGGAAACCAAGTTCGCCTTCATCCGGCCGATGAAGCGGGCGGGCGGGCGCCGGTTCTACCGGCCCTCCGACATCGCCATTCTGCGCGGCGTGCGCCGCCTGCTCCACGACGAAGGCTACACCCTCAAGGGCGTCCAGCGCCTGCACCGCGAGGAAGGCCTGCGCCGGCTGTTAAGCGCGGGCGAGGGCAGGGCGGCCCCCCCGGCCGAGCCGCCCGGCGCCGGCCTCCACGAGGCGCTCCGCGATCTCGAGGCCGCCAAGCAGCGCTTGGACGCCCTGCTGAATTCCTAGAGCATTCAGCGGCTGGGTTGACCCACCCATAGCTCGTCATGGCCGGCCGCCGTGCCGGCCATCCATAGACGCTGGGGGTGCATGGAAGGCAGGGGTGATGCCGCGTCTTGGCTTGCATCGCCAGCGTCTATGGGTTCCCGGCACGGCGTCGCTGCGCTCCTGGGCCGGGAATGACGACCAAAAATTGTAGAGTCTTCGCGATTCAACCCAGCCGCTGAGTGCGCTAGACGCCCAGCTGGCGCTGACGATCAGAAGAAGGGGGAAATGATCGGCAAGATGGTCGGAGCGACAGGATTTGAACCTGCGACCCCTGACCCCCCAAGTCAGGTGCACTACGAACTGTGGGCAATTCTGTCGGCAGCTTCTCTACAGAAATGGCTAAGTCGTTTGAGACTTCAACCCGTTGTATGCGACAAGACGACGGAGATTGTCGACATGATCTTTGGTCCGTTGCGCGCATCTTCGACGCAGCCGTCAATCCCTCACCCGAATGCGGCGCGGGAAAGACCATCGTTGTACGAGCGCTTCGGACCTCCGGCGTTCGTGTGAATCGTCAACACAGGCTCACGTTCGAACAACTCTGCTCCGCCATTGATCAAAAC
>JANXXA010000503.1 GCA_025350885.1 Phenylobacterium sp. | reverse complement strand
CTTCGGTCAGCGCGATGCCGGCGTCGATCAGGTCGCGCTGGTTGCGGGCCAGCCACTGGGCGCCGTTCTCGAACCCGCCCTCCTCGCCGCAGGTGAGCGCCATCTTGATGCTGCGCGCCGGCCGGTAGCCCTCGTTGTGATAGCGCACCAGGGTGTCGGCCCAGATCGCATCCTGGGCCTTCATGTCGGAGACCCCGCGGCCGAACAGCTGGCCGTCCTCCTCGATCAGGGTGAAGGGGTCGCGCACCCAGTCGTCGCGGCGCGCATTGACCACATCGATGTGGCCCATCATCAGCACCGCCCTGGCCTTGGGATCGCGGCCCGGCAGCACAGCGACCAGATTTCCCGCCTTGGGCGCGCCGTCGGGCGCGAAGATGTGCAGGTCGCCGGCCGGGAAGCCGGCCTGCGTCATCCGCGCGGCGATCTTCGTCGCCAGCACCGTGCAGTCGCCGGTGGCGACGCTGGTATCGGTTTCCACCATCTCCTTGAGCATCGCCCGGAAGGCCGCCTCGCCGGGAGATTGCGCGTGAGCCGCGACCGCCCAGCCGGCGACCAGGACGGCTGTCGCCATGCAACGCCAGAATGATCTCATCGCCGGACCTCCAGAAGCGCTGAAGCGTTGCAAGCGCGCCCGGCCGGCGCAAGTCCCGGTCGCGTTGCGTCGATGCCACCACAGCGTTGCCAGCGGCGGGTAACGGCGCCATCTGTCCAGGCTGGCGGGGGGATCATCACATGGCGAACGGATTTTTGAGTGCGCGGGCCAAGGGGCTTGTGCTGGCGGCGGGTCTGGCGCTGGCCCTGGCCTCGCCGGGCATCGCCAAGGGCGTCGATCCTCGGGTCTCGTCGATCGTGCCGGGCGATGCCGCGGCGCTGGGGTTCGATCCCGCGAAGTTCGAGGCCGCGCGGGCCGGGCTCAAGGCCGATGTCGCGGCGGGCAGGATCGCCGGCGCCTATCTGCTGATCGGCCGGCACGGGAAGGTGGCGTTCCAGGAGGGCTTTGGCGTCCAGGGGCCCGGCCAGACCACGCCGATGAGCGCGGAGACGATCTTCCGGGTGTTCTCGATGACCAAGCCGGTGGTCTCGGTGACCGCCATGACCCTGGTGCAGGAGGGCCGGCTGGACGTCGACGCGCCGGTTTCCAAGTACCTGCCGGAGTACGCCAACCTGCGCGTCTGGCAGGCTGACGGGACCAGCGCCCCGGCGACCCGGCCGATGCTGGTGCGCCACCTGATGAGCCACACCTCGGGGCTGATCTATGGCTTCATCACGCCCGCCGCGCCGATCGCCAAGGCCTGGGAGGCGGGCGGCGAGAACCGCAACGACCTGACCGCGCGCGAGTACGCCAAGGTCATCGCCAAATTGCCGCTGAAGGCCGAGCCGGGGACCGCCTGGAACTATTCGCGCTCGACCGACGTGCTGGGCGCGGTGGTCGAGGTGGCTGGCGGCAAGCCGCTGGACGTGCTGGTCCGCGAGCGTGTGACCGGCCCCCTGGGCATGACCGACACGGCGTTCTTCCAGCCACAGGCCCGTCGCGCGCGGTTCGCCGAGCCGGCCAAGGGCGACGCCAGCGTCTATTACGACTACGCCAAGCCGACCCCGATGCTGTCGGCCGGCGGCGGGCTGTCCTCCACCGCCGAGGACTATCTGCGCTTCGTGCTGATGCTCGAGGGGGACGGGCAATACAAGGGCGTGCGGATCCTCAAGCCCGAAACGCTGGCGCGGATGCGGCAGGACGAGACGACGCCAACGATCCGCAAGGCCGGCCTGTTCTTCCCCGGTCCCGGAATGGGCTTTGGTCTGGGCTTCAGCCTGGTGCTGGACGACAGGCTGCAGCGGCCCGGCAACGGCACGTTCTCCTGGTGGGGCATCGCCGGCACCGAGTTCTGGGTCGATCCGAAGAACGACGTCTTCATGGTGTTCATGGTGCAGAGCCGCGACCTGGCCATGGACTACCAGCGCCGCAACCGGGCGTGGATCTACGACGCCCTGGTGAAATAGGCAGGGGAACACAGAGACATGACCAAGCTCGTCAAGATCACCGACGCCGGCCACGTGCGCACCCTCACGCTCGACCGGGCGGAGAAGAAGAACGCGCTCAGCCTGGAGCTCGCCTGGGGGGTGGTGGAGGCGGTGGACGCCGCGGCTGCGGACGACAACGTCTGGGTCGTGGCGATCACCGGCTCGGGCGACGCCTTCTGCGCGGGGCTCGACCTGACGCCGGGCGGCGAGGCCTATTCGCCCTATACGCCGCAGACAGCGATGCTGGACGATATCGGCTGGGTCGGCCAGTTCCTGCTGGCGATCCGCAAGCGCTGCGACAAGCCGGTGGTGGGCGGGATCAATGGTGTGGCGGTGGGCGCGGGGCTGGGCCTGGCGATGGCCGCCGACGTGCGGCTGATCGCGGCCAGCGCGCGGCTCATGGCCGGCTATACGCGGATCGGCGGCTCGCCCGACGCGGGCCTGACCGTCACCCTGCCGCAGGCCATGGGCTATGAGCGCGCGATGCGCTTCATGATGGAAAACCGCACCCTGACCGGCGCCGAGGCGGTGGCCTGGGGGATGGCCGGCGAAGTGGTGGACGACGCCGCGTTCGCCGAGCGGCTGGCGGCCTATTGCCAGGAAC
>JANXXA010000492.1 GCA_025350885.1 Phenylobacterium sp. | reverse complement strand
CCCGGCGGCATCTACCACCAGCTCCCGCCCGGCGGAGCCTTCACCTATTACAAGGATGAGGCCAAGACCCAGGCCAACCGGGTCGGCGACTACTTTACGATGGGCGACGTCGGCTATTTCGACGAGGACGGCTACCTGTTCCTCACCGGCCGCAATGCCGAGACGATCATCTCCGGCGGGGTCAACATCTATCCCCAGGAGATCGACAATGAGCTGATCAAGCACGAGGCGGTGGCCGACACCTCCACCGTCGGCGTGCCGCACGACGAGTGGGGTGAGCAGGTCAAGGCGGTGATCATGCTGAAGGAGGGCTTTGCGCCCTCCGACCGGCTGGCCCAGGAGATCCTGGCCTTCGCGCGCGCCAGCCTGCCGGCGTTCAAGGTCCCGCGCAGCGTCGATTTCGTCACCGACCTGCCCCGCTCCGAAGCCGGCAAGATCCAGCGGAATAAGGTCCGCGCGCCCTATTGGGAAGGCCGCGCCCGGCAGATCTAGGCGTCCACGGCCTCGCGCACCTGCTCCAGGAACCAGTCGACGCCGGCGTCGGTGGGGCCGGTGCGGCGCATCACCGAGACGCTGATTGTGTTCGGCGCGAAGGGCGTGTCCATCACCTGCAGCCCAAGTCGCGCGGCATGGCGTTCCGCCAGCCTGCGCGGACAGGTCACCAGGCCGTCCGTCGAGGCCGCCATCACCAGCGCGGTTAGCCACTGCGGCACGGACGCCAGATGCTTGATCCGCGCATCAGATCCAACGTCGCCCCCGACCTCGGAGGCGGACCAGGCGTAGATGTGGCCGATATCCTGCCATTGCGCGCCGTTGATTGCGCCCTTCAACTGCGGGTGATCTCTGCGGGCGGCGACGCAGTAGTGATCCTCGAACAGCTGCTCGACGGTGAAGCCTGGGCGCGCGGCGCCGAATCGGCCGATCGCGAAATCGATCTCGCCCTTCCGAAGGGCGCGGGAGGCGTCCTCCTCGCCGAAGAAGCCGACACCGAAATTCACACCTGGGGCGGCGGCCTTGAGCTGGCCGATCAGCTCTGCTCCGATCAGCGCGGTGACGAATTCGGGAGCCGCGAGGCGGAAATTCCGGGTGCTCCGCAAGGGCTCGAAGCCGGCGTCCCGCGACAGCGTACGCCCGGTCAGCTCGATCAGCGCCTCCACCTGCGGTCCCAGTTCCTCCGCCCGCCGGGTCGGCTCAAAGCCATGCGGCCGGCGGATGAACAGCGGGTCGTCGAACAGGTCGCGCAGCCGGGTCAGCGCATGGCTGATCGCCGAGGGGCTGAGCCCCAGCCGCTGGGCCACGGCGCCGGCGCGCCGGGTCCGTAGCAACTCGCGGAACACTAGCAGCAGGCCGCCATCCAGCCGGCGTATTTGATTGAGATCGAATTCACTCATGCAGCTAATTCAGTATCACGAAATACTGCTCCGCAGCTAGACCCATGCCGGTTCAGTCGGAGCGCCGCCATGAAATCGCACCTCGCCGCCGTCGCATTGGTCGCCCTCACCGCGCCGACCCATGCCCACGCGCGGGACTGGGGCGTATTTTCCGCCATCATGCTGGCGAGCGACTACCGCTATCAGGGCGTCAGCGAGTCCCGCGGGCGACCGGTCGTTCAGGGCTATGCCCATTGGCAGCGGGCAAACGGGCTCTACGTCGGCTTGTTCGCGACACAGGTGGACTTCGGTTATACCGGCGCGCCGACTTACGAACTGGACGGCTACGCCGGGAAGAATTTCAGCCTCGACGGCGGACGGACCGAGCTGAAGCTCGAGCAGATGTGGACCGTCTTTCCCGACAACCGCACGCCAGGGCCGACGTTCGATTTCACCCAGACCAAGATCCAGGGCAAGCACGTCGCCGGGCCTTGGACAACGCTTGCGCTCGCGTCCTACGTCCCGCGGGGCTCCTATGGGTCGGGCGAGGTCCGCCGGGTCGAGGGCGAGGCGGATTTCGCGATGACGCCGCGCCTCACCTTCAAGGCTCTCGCCGGCTTCCAGGGCGGCGGGCGTGGACACGAGCGGACCTACTGGAGCTTCGGCGCCGTCTATGCGTGGAAGACGCTGGCCTTTGAGTTGCGCTACGCGGGCAACGACCGCACGCGGACCAACTGCGGATTCCAGCCCAAGGCGTGCGACGCTGCGGTGGTCGGAACCCTGACGGTCAGCCTGCCGCCGATCCTCTAATCGATCCTGTTCAGCCGACGATGTGGCCCAGGGACTCCGCGAAGGCCAGCCAGCCGGGGGTCGTCGAGAGCGGCCCGCGCAGCAGAACCACGCCGGTGATCACCACAAGGCCGACGATCCAGGCCGGATGCGCGCGCCCCCGTCTGCGCCAGTCGTAGATCATGCCCGCGACGATCAGCAGGTCGAGCAGCAGGCTCGGGACCAGGGCGATGGCCATCGGCGGCGGCGGGCCGAGGCCCGGCCGCGCCCCCGGCCCACCGCCGGTCGCCAGGATGAAGAACACCCGCGCCACAGCCGCCTGCAGCAGCGGGATGGTGGCCAGCAGGATCATCCGCTTGTGGATCTCGGGCCGACTGATGTTGACGATCGCGGCGATGAAGAAGCCGGCGAACAGGCCGATGGCGGTCAGTG
>JANXXA010000472.1 GCA_025350885.1 Phenylobacterium sp. | reverse complement strand
CCCATTCGATCAACACCGTCGCCGCCCGGCTGGCCGACGAGGTCGGGCGCGACAATGTGGCCGCCGCCGCGCACCGGATGGGCATCGCCTCGACCATCAACACCGACCCGGCCATGGCGCTGGGGACGACGCTGGTGACGCCGCTGGAGATGGCCCAGGCCTATGACGCGTTCGGCAACGGCGGCTATCGGGTGGCGGCCTATGGGATCGAACGCATCCGCACGACGGGCGGCCAGGTGCTGTTCCAGCGGCGCGCGCCGGCGCCCGTGCAGGCGGTGCTCAACCCGCCGCTTGGCGACATGCAGCGGATGATGCGCACGGTGATGGCGTCAGGCACCGGGACCCACGCGGCGATCCCCGGCTACGATCTGGCCGGCAAGACCGGCACGACGTCGGACTACAAGGACGCCTGGTTCTGCGGCTACACCGGCGGGCTGGCGACCGTGGTCTGGGTGGGCCGCGATGACGCGACCCCGATGCGCCGGATCACCGGGGCGACAGCGCCCAGCGAGCTCTGGCGCGGCTTCATGGTGCAGGCGTTGAAGCGGCTGGCCAATGGCCCCATTCCACCCGGGCCGCCGCCGCCCCAGCCGGTCGCGCCTCCCCCGGCTTCCGTTCCGATGCCGATGCCGGCCGAGCCGCCGCCAACGACGACGGCGACGGCGACCCCGCCGACCTGATCTCCAGGGCCACGAACTTCGGTTAATCTGTCAGGCGATACCCCCAAACTCTGTCATCCTGGCCGGCCTGAAAGGTTGAGCCGAGACCCAGGAGCCACCGCACAGCCTGAACCTTCTGGGTCCCGGCGCTCCAGCCTGCGAGGGCAGGCTTACGGCCGGGATGACGGAGAAATTTGTGTTCTGTTAACCCGAGTTCGGAGCCCTACCTGAGCTCAGTTGTAGTTGACCGTCACCGTCAGCGCGCCGGAATAGGCCTGGGCCGGGGTGGCGGCGCTGATGTCGAAGGCCCCGCCAAAGCGCAGTTCCTGGCGCCCGGAGGCGGGAATGATGCCCGGCGCGCCGCTGGTGACCCGGGGCGCGGACGCCGAGATGTGGGTCAGGCCCGGCTGATCGAACATCAGACTTTGGGTCGTCGTATAGGTGATGCCGGCCTCGCCGATCACGTCGAACTTGGCCGCGCTGACCGCGCTGGCGGAGCGCGCCGCGTCGCCCGCCCCGCTGACCGTGACATGGCTGTCTGGGTCGATGGCCACGGTGTTGGCGCCGGCGTTGCCGGGTTTGATCACCGCGCCAAAGTCGAGCACCTGAGTGGCCTGCAGGGTCACCGGCGCCAGGATCGTCACGCTGACGCTGGCCGAGGCCGAGACGCTGCCGCCAGCCTGGGCGGCGGTCGCGGAGAAAACTGTCGCCAGGGCCACTGAGGCCAGTAGAAGAGCGTTCTGCACTTTCATGTCGAGAAACATAGCTCTGGAGTCTTTAGAAGTGGTTTTCGTCCGATCAATTACAGTTGTGTGATTTTGATACACTCCACTATACACATCGTTAATTATAGTTTGTAGAGCTGTTGTCGGAGGTTGTCGTTAATTGTGACTAAGGTTAATCTCTAGTTGTCGCCTTCTGATACGGTGAATTCTTGATAACCATGGCTTCAGCCTGCGCCAAGAGGTTATGGCCGCTGGATCGCCGACGTGCTGATGTGGTTCCAGCGGTCGGACCGCGAGCAACCCTTGAGGGGCGATGAAGACCTACAGGATCGGCGTGATCGGGCTGGGCCAGCGCATCGCCCACGTCCTGGCGGCGATGGCCGAAGTGGGCTGGCGGCTGGATGTGGCGGGCCATGTCGATCGCTCGCCCGTCGGCGCGCCGATCCTGGCGGCGGCGGGGATCTCGGCGGGCCGCTCGTTCGCCACGCCGCAGGCGCTGCTGGCGCAAGGCCCCTTCGACCTGGTGATGGTGGGCACGCCCAACCACCTGCACTTTGCGCACATCAACGCAGCGCTCGACGCCGGCTATCCGGTGTTCGCCGAAAAGCCCATCGTCCGCACCCAAGCCGAGACCCTGGCGCTGGCCGCGCGGCTGGCGGCCGGCGGCGGCCCGCCGCTCTACATCGGGCTGGTCATGCGCTCCATGCCGATCGTGCGCGAGGTGATCGCCCG
>JANXXA010000458.1 GCA_025350885.1 Phenylobacterium sp. | reverse complement strand
GCCCTGCTGCGCGAGCGCGTGTCGATCCGCGACCTGCCGGCGATCCTGGAGGGCATCGGCGAGGCGGCGCCTCACACCACCTCCGTCAGCCTGCTGGTCGAGCAGGTGCGGAGCCGGCTGGCCCGGCAGCTGTCGTTCGCCCATCGCGGGGAGGACGGCGCCCTGCCGATCATCACCTTGACCCCGGAATGGGAGAACGCCTTCGCCGAGGCCCTGGTCGGCCAGGGTGACGACCGGCAGCTGGCGCTGGCGCCGTCGCGGCTGCAGGACTTCGTGCGCGGAGTCCGCGAGACCTTCGAGCGCGCCGCCCTGGCCGGCGATACGCCCGTGCTGCTGACCAGCCCCGCCATCCGACCCTATGTCCGCTCGATCATTGAACGCTTCCGCGGCCAGACTCCGGTAATGAGCCAGAACGAGGTCCACCCCCGCGCCCGTCTGAAGACCGTCGGCTCGATCTGACACCTGCCCATCGCCTGGTCTCTGCGCCGTTGCAGGCGCCGGTCCGGGCTGATAGCGGTTCGGGAACGGGGCGGCGTGACTCCGCGAACTGCTTGGAAACCGATGCGGCGACCTCCGAACAGACCGAACGGCCAGGGCGGCGCCGTCCTGTGGGACCTGCTCACCTTCGAGCGCCTGATGACCGGCCAGGTCATCCACCTGATCTACTGGGCCGGGCTGGCGCTGATCGCGCTGGGCGCATTCGGGACGATCGGCGCGGCGGTGGGGGTGGCGATCCGCGACCCCTTCCCGTTCGGCCTGCTGCTGGCCATCCCGGTGGTCGTGGGCGGCTTCCTGGTGATGGGCGCCCTGGTGCTGCTGTGGCGCTCGTTCTGTGAATTCTACGTGGCGATCTTCAAGATCAGCGAGGATCTCGGCGTCCTGCGCGCCGACATGGAAGCCGAACGCAAGCGGGTGGGCGGGGTCCCGTCCTAGACCGGCCGCTCAGGCCGCGTTGGCGCTGCGGCGCGCGGTCTGCATGGCCACTTCGTCGAGTTCGGCGGTCTCGCGGCGGCGGGTATCCTTCGCCGCAACCAGCCGCGCCGCCTCGACCACGTGTTCGTACTTCTTCTGCTCCTCGAAAGCCTGGGCGAGCGCGTCGCGCGCACCCTGCTCCTCGATCTCGATGGCGCATATCTCGGTGTGGATGGCCGCCTTTCGCAGGCGCAGGCCGTCGCCGTAGCCGATCAGATACCAGCCCGCCGATGCATCCTCCCGCGCCCGCAGCGCTTCCGCCTCCCCCTCGGCGTCCAGCATCACGAGCCGCATCCGGGCGTCGGCCAGCCGGCCGGCGATCTCGGCCAGCCGGGTCTGCCGGGTCTCCACCTCATAGGTGGCAAGCTTGACCAGGGACTGCGACCAGCTCATGCGGCGCTCGCGAGAATGCCGTCGAGCCGTTCGAAGCTTATGTCCAGGCTGGTGACTTCGTCCTTGTCCTGGGCCAGGAACGCCTCCAGATCCGGATTGAGCAGGATCGCCCGGTCGACCTGCGGGTCCGCGCCTGAGCGATAGGCGCCGATGCGGATCAATTCTTCCATGTTGGCGTAGGCCGACAGCGCCTGGCGTGCGGATTTCACGATCTCGCGTTCGTGCGGCAGGTGGCAGCCCGGCATGGTCCGGCTGATGGATTTGAGGACGTTGATCGCGGGGAACCGTCCGCGCTCGGCGATGGCGCGCTCCATCACGATGTGGCCGTCGAGAATGCCGCGCACGGCGTCGGCGATCGGCTCGTTGTGGTCGTCGCCATCGACCAGCACGGTGAAGATGCCGGTGATCGGACCGGCCCTGGTGCCGTCGGGCCGGATCGGGCCGGGGCCGGCGCGTTCCAGCAGCTTCGGCAATTCGGTGAAGACGGTCGGCGTATAGCCCTTGGTGGTCGGCGGTTCGCCAGCGGCCAGGCCAATCTCGCGCTGGGCCATGGCGAAGCGGGTCACCGAGTCCATCAGGCACAGCACCTCCATGTCCTGGTCACGGAGGAATTCGGCGATGGCCATGGTCATGTAGGCGGCCTGGCGACGCTTCAGCGCCGGCTCGTCGGAGGTGGCGACCACGACGATGGCGCGCTTCAGGCCCTCTTCGCCCAGGGTCTCTTCGATGAACTCGCGTACCTCGCGGCCCCGTTCGCCGATCAGGCCCACCACGACAGCATCGCAGTCGGCATTCTTGGCCAGCATCGACAGCAGCACCGACTTGCCGACACCGGAGCCCGCGAACACGCCCAGGCGCTGGCCGCGGCAGCAGGTGGCGAAGACGTTCATCGCCCGGACCCCCAGGTCCAGCCGCTCGCCGACCCGGGCGCGGGCGTGGGCCGAAGGCGGGGCGGCGCGCAATGGATAGGCCGCCGCGCCCTGCGGCAGCGGACCCTTGCCGTCGATGGCCTGGCCGAAGGCGTCGACCACCCGGCCCAGCCAGGCCCTCGTCGGGCGCACCGCCGAGCCCAGCGGCTCGATGCGGATCTCCGCGCCAGGCGCCACGCCCTCCACCGGGCCGAACGGCATCAACAGCGCGCGGGTGTCGCGAAAGCCGACGACCTCGGCCGACAGCGGCTTTTCCCCATAACGGAGGATCTCGGCGCGAGCGCCGACCGCGAGCCGGGTCAGCCCGCCGCGGGCCTCGATCAAGAGGCCGTTCACGGCGGCCACGCGGCCCGCCACGGTCAAGGGATCGAGCCGTTCGATGGCGGCTGTCAGGCTCTTCAAACACACACCCCCGAAGTCACGGCTACAGAATCCCGTGAGCGGCCTTAAGGCGGGGTGAAGATCGCTGCGACATCAGCGGTTCAGCGGTACATCTGCAAGCTCCGGCGCGGAGCCCGTTTTCCCGTCATGTCCAATCACGAAAGATTCAACGCCTCAGGGACTGCCCATCGGTCCGGCGCCGCTTGAGTCGGATTCCGAAATCAGACTAACGATTCTCTCGA
>JANXXA010000287.1 GCA_025350885.1 Phenylobacterium sp. | reverse complement strand
CCCCTCTGAGGCCCGGCGCCGGCGGCGCCCGAGTTCCTCTCCCGTGTCACCCCGCCCACCGTTGCGTCTGATGGTGCGAACACGAGCCCTCTTACGCCGCCGGGGGCGACTGGACTATCGCGAATTTACAGCGTCCAGCTTAAACGGCGTCGCGTTGCGGTTCGGCCACGGCTTGCAGCCGCGGCGCCAGCAGATGCAGCCAGGCCAGACCCAGCAGATAGGAGACCGAGGCGATCACCAGCAATGGCGCGTACCCCAACCCGGCCGTGAGGATCTGTCCGGCCAGGAAGACGATGCCCATCCCGGCCAGGTTGCCGCACAGCGCCGCGAAGGCGGTCACTGAGCCCACCCGTTCGCGCGGCGTGATGTCGGCGATGATCGAGAAGATGCTGACCGAGAAGGCCTGGTGGCCGGCCAGTGTCACCGCCAGCAGCCCGGCGGCGACCCACAGGTTGTGGGTGTAGAGCGCCAGCGGCACGGGGGTCACCATCAAGGCGCCGACCAGCATGACCCCCTTGCGCACGCGGTTGAGGCTATAGCCGCGGGCCAGCAGGCGCGACGCGGCCCAGCCGGCGCCCAGCGAACCCACCGCCGAACCCAGATAAGCCACCGCCAGGGGCGGCCCGAGCTTGCCGACGGGGATCCCGAAAACCCGATGGAAGAAGTCCGGGGCCCAGAACAACAGCAGCCACCAGACCTGATCGGACATCACCTTGGCGCCGGCGATGCCCCAGGTTCCGCGGTCGGCCAGCAGGGTCTTCAGGCCCGCCAGCGCGCCCCGCCGCGCGGCGGCCGGCGCGGGCCGGGCGAAGGTGACCCCACGGGTGATCGCCAGCCACGCCGCCACCCAGACAAAACCCAGCGCACCGACCACCACGAACGACCCGCGCCAGCCGACGCTGACGGCCAGCAGCGGCAGTATCAGCGGGGCGACGATGGCGCCGATCGACGACGCGCCATTGGAGAACCCGAACGCCAGCGACCGGGTGCGCGGCGAAAACACGCTGCCGAGCGTCTTGACGAAGGACGGCGTACCCATGGACTCGCTGGCCCCCAGCGCCACGCGGGCGGCCGAGAACTGGCCCATGGTCATCGCCCAGCCGTGGGCCATGGCCGCCAGGCTCCAGGCCGCGACCCCCGCGGGCGTCGCCCACTTGACCCCCAGCCGGTCGACGATCCAGCCGGTGCCCAGAAAGGCCAGCGCCGCGGAAAACTGGAACAGCGACGCCAGCCTTCCATAGTCGGCGTCGGTCCAGTGCAGGTCCACCTCGATCAGCGGCTTCAGCACCGCGATCACCTGGCGGTCCACCAGGTTGAGGATCCCGGCCCCGATCACCAGCCCAAGCAGCCACCAGCGGCGGCGTTCAGCCGTCCTGTCCGGCGCCGTAAGCCCGGCGTCGCTCTCCTGAACCAACTCAGCCACGGGTCACCTGCACGCCGTCGAGCAGCAGCGGCACGGCATTGCGCCGCAGCCGCCGCGTGCCGGGGTTGAGCATCACCTCAGGGGTATATTGCGCCAGGTAGACGCGGCGCAGGGCGTCGGTACGGTTGGCGCCGGTGGTGTGCAGCAGGTGACTGGAAAAGGCCACGACGCTGCCGGCCGGAACTTCCAGCACCACACCCGCCTCGTCGCCGCGCCAGCCGATCAGGTCGTTGGTCGCCGGCTGGCGCTCATGCGGCAGGATCGCCTCGCGCGACCGGGGAACCTGCGAAAACGGCAGCACCCGGACCGTGCCGTTCTCCACCGTCGCGTCATCCAGCGGGCACCAGCAGGTGAGATAGGGCGCATGGTCCGCCGGCCCGCCGTTGCCGACCACATAGCCCGAATCCTGATGCCAGCCGAACGGCAGCCCGCCCTCCGGCCCCTTCACCACATACTGGTCGAAGAAGAAGTAGGCGGTCTCGCCCAGCGTGGCGCGGCAGATGTCGGCCATGGTCTGGCTGAACAGCATCGCCCGCAGCTCAGGCGCCTCGCGCTGGCACTCGTTGGCGAAATAGCGTTTGCCGCGATGGCTGAGGCCCAGGGTCTCGACCCCGGCGGCGTCCATCCGCGCGTCCTCGCGGGCCACGAAGGCCGCGCACTGGTCGCGCAGCAGGTCGAGCAGGTCGCCGGCCAGCGCGCGCTCGAAGACCGCATAGCCCTCGGTCGCGAACTGTTGCCGCTGCGGCTCAAAGCCCATCGCCCACCTCCCCGTCCCGTCGTCGCCCCCAATCCATCCACGCCGCGGCGGGTTTGGGCAAGAGCGAGCTCAGGACGTGGAAGGTCGGCGCGTCAGGCCGAGATGTCCAGGCGCACCCCTTGCGTCGGCGCGGGCTGGGCGGCGGGGTCAACGCTGGCGATCAGGCCGGCCAGGGCGCCGCCGAACTTGACGGCGGGCGGCGCGGGCGCGGCGCTGTCGGTCCGGTTGACGCCGAAGGGGCCGTCCTTCGGGTGGGCCGGATCGATATGCTTCTTGGCGTTGTCAACGTCCGTACAGTTTTTGCAGGAATAGCCGTTGACGGTGACCGGGCTTGGATAGTCAGTGCTGATGGACATGTTTCGCCCCATGACGGACCGTTCTTGGCCCATAGTCTATTCGCCAGACTGAACGAAATCGTTACAGGCGTAATTCCTTCGAATACCTCATTAATTCCAAACAACTGTTAACCATGATCCTTCATTATCTTCAATGGCCAGCGCCGGCGCGCTGTCCACGCCCGGCTATGGTGTGAAAGCGCGAAGCGGGCCAGCCTGGGGGCCACGAACGGCGGGAAGGCTGCATGGTCCGCGACATCGATACCGACGCCGCATCGGCCCGCGAGATGTTCCAGTCCTTCGAGGGCATGGAGGGCCTGCCGGTCACTGGCCCGGTGCGCCGCCGGCCGCTGAGCCTCGAGGCCTTCGCCCGTTCGATATATCCCGGCGTGCTGGTGGCCCTGACCATCGCGCTGGCCGCCTCGTGGCTGTCACAGCATTACAACGCCCCGGTGATGCTGTTTGCGCTGCTGTTCGGCATGACCTTTCATTTCCTGCACGAGGAGGGCCGTTGCGTCGCCGGCATCGAGTTCGCCTCCAAGGCTATCCTGCGCACCGGCGTGGCGCTGCTGGGCGCGCGGATCACCGTCGAGCAGATCATCGCGCTGGGTCCCGTGCCGATCGCCATGGTCGTGGCCGGCGTCACCACCACCCTGCTGGTCGGCCTCCTGCTGGCCCGGGCGCTGGGACTCAGCCGCAGCTTCGGGGTGCTCTCCGGCGGCTCGGTCGGCATCTGCGGCGCCTCGGCGGCGCTGGCCATCGCCTCGGTGCTGCCGAAGACCAAGGAGAGCGAGCGCGACGTGATCCTGGCGGTGGTGGTGGTCACCACGCTGTCGACCCTCGCCATGATCCTCTATCCCATGCTGGTCACCGCCATCGGCCTGGACCATCAGCGCGCCGGCCTGTTCCTCGGCGGCACCATCCACGACGTCGCCCAGGTGGTGGGCGCGGGCTACATGATCTCGCCGCAGACCGGCGACGTGGCCACCTATGTCAAGCTGCTGCGGGTGGCCATGCTGCTCCCCGTGGTGCTGACCATCGCCCTGGTGCTGTCGCGCGGCCGGGGCGGGCAGTCGGGCGCCCGCGTGCCCGTGCCGATGTTCCTGTTCGGCTTCGCGGCCCTGGTGGCGCTGAACAGCCTGCATCTGCTGCCCAAGCCCGCGGTGGACGCCGCCGGCG
>JANXXA010000401.1 GCA_025350885.1 Phenylobacterium sp. | reverse complement strand
CGCGGCGCGCGAGCGCCCAGGGCCTGGCGGCTCTGGCCGGCGATCCGGAGCCCGGCGTGCGCGCCGAGCCAGTGGTCATCGAGGGTCCGGGCGGGGCGATCCCGGCCCGCGTCTACCGCCCTGAGGTCCAGGATCCCGAGGCGCCGCTGATGGTCTATGCGCACATGGGCGGCGGGGTGATCGGCGACCTGGAGACCTGCCACGCCTTCTGCGGCCTGCTGGCCAGAATCAGTCGTGGACCAGTGCTGTCGGTGGACTATCGCCTGGCGCCCGAACACCGATTTCCCGCCGGCCTCGACGACGTGATGGCCGCCTATCGCTTCGGTCGCGACAACGCCGAGCGGTTCGGGGCTCCGATCGCCCAGGCGGCGATCGGCGGCGATTCCATGGGCGGCAATTTCGCCGCGGTGATCTGTCAGGATCTCAAGCGCGCCGGCGAACCGCAGCCGGTGCTGCAGCTGCTGATCTACCCGGCCGTGGACGTGGCCTGCGCACGGCCGTCGATGACCACCTATGCCGGGGCCTTCCCGCTCAGCAACGCCACGATGGATTGGTTCATGGCGCTCTACGCAGGCGCGGGCGACAGCCCCGCCGACCCGCGCCTTTCGCCGCTGGCCCGCGAGGATTTGTCAGGCCTGGCCCCGGCCATCGTGGTCGCGGCGGGCTTCGATCCGCTGCTCGATCAGGGCGAGGCCTATGCGCGACGGCTGAAGGCGGCGGGTGTGCCGGTGACCTATCGCCGCCATGACAGCCTGGCCCATGGGTTCACCGCCTTCACCGGCGCGGTTCCCGCAGCCCAGGTCGCCTGCCGGGAGATCGCCGGCCTGGTGCGTGAAAGCTTCGAAAGGCGGATCGTCTGATGAGAGCGCTGGTCGTCGAGGCCCTGGCCGCGGACTACGCCGGCTGCGTGCTGAAGGAGATCGCAACGCCCGAGCCGGGGCCCGGCCAGATCCGCGTGCGCGTCCGCGCGGCCGCCGTGAATTTCCCCGACCTCCTGCAGACCCGCGGCGAATACCAGCACAAGCCGGCCCTGCCCTTCATCCCGGGCCTGGAGATCGCCGGCGAGGTCGAGGCGCTGGGCGAGGGCGTCGAGGGGTTCAGGGTCGGCGAGGCGGTGGTCGGCGGGGCGATGATCGGCGGCATGTCGGAGTTCGCCGTCACGCCGGCGGCAGGCCTGCGCCACAAGCCGCAACGCCTGTCGTTCAGCCAGGCCGCCGGCTATGGCACGGCCTATATCACCGCCTATGTAGCCCTGGTCCGCCGCGCCCGGCTCGAGCCCGGCGAGTGGGTGCTGGTGCACGGCGCGGCCGGCGGGGTGGGCCTGGCCGCCGTTGACCTGGCCAAGGTCCTGGGCGCGCGGGTGATCGCCGCCTCGGCGTCTGACGCCAAGCTGGCGGTGGTCGCCGCCGAATATGCCCCGGAAGCCACGGTCAATGTCTCAGGCGGCTTCCGCGAGCGGGTCAAGGAGATCACCGGCGGCCACGGGGCGGACGTGATCTACGATCCTGTCGGCGGCGACGTGTTCGACGAGAGCGTCCGCTGCATCGCCTTCGACGGCCGCCTGCTCTCGATCGGCTTCACCTCCGGCCGCCTGCCGGTGCTGCCGGTCAATATGGCGCTGATCAAGGGCTTTTCCCTGATGGGCGTGCGCGCCGGCGAATACGGCCGCCAGTTCCCCGAAAAGGGGCGTGAAAATCAGGCCGCCATCTGGAAGCTTGCCGAAGACGGGCTGGTCAAGCCGCGCGTCGACGCCGAATACCCCCTGGCCGAGTGGCGCGCCGCTTTCGAGTCGCTGGCCGACCGCAAGGTGATCGGCAAGACCATCATCCGGCCGGACCTGTTTTAGAGCCTTCAGCAGCTGGGTTGAATCGCGAAGACTCTACAACTTTTGCTCGTCATTCCCGGTCCAGGAGCGAAGCGACGCCGTGCCGGGAAGCCATAGATGCCGGCGATGCAAGTTAGGTCGGGCGGCGCCCATTCCTCCCCTGCACCCTCGGCGCTTATGGATGGCCGGCACGGTGGCCGGCCATGACGAGCTATGGGTTGAGTCAACCCAGGCGGCGAATGCGCTAGCGGTGAATGTGCTAGCGGCGCTGATAGTAGCGGTTGTCGTAGTCGCGGCCATTTCCGTTGTAGCCGTTGTAGCCGCCGCCGTAGTTGCCACGATTGGAGTTGTTCCAGTCGTCCTGCTGCGCGTGGCCCTGCTCATGCGCCTGGTGCATCACCTCGTGCAGGCGATCCAGCCGCGCCTTGATGTCCTGGCCCTCCCGC
>JANXXA010000372.1 GCA_025350885.1 Phenylobacterium sp. | reverse complement strand
GCTCCCAGGCCCTGGCCGGCGACAGGCCGGGCGCGCGGCCGCTGTCGGGCTCATCGGCCAGCAGGCGGGCGCGGAAGTCCGGGTCGCGCAGGCGTGCGATGCGCTCGACAAAGGGCAGCTGCGAGATCTCGCGATAGGTGGGATAGGTGCTGAAGGGATTGGCAGTCAGCTCGAAGCCGAACAGCACGCCTACCGGCCGGGTCGCCACCTGGGCGCGGATTTGCAGGCCGGCCGCCTTGGCCTGGGTCATCCGCTCGAGCATATAGCGCCACTGTTCCGGATCGCGCGGGCTCTGCAGCAGGGAATAGGACAGCGGCCGGCCGGACGCCGCCACGATCCGCTGCAGCATGTCGAACTCTGCTTCCGGATCATTGAAGTCGGAGACCACCTGCAACACGCCCCTGCCGGCGCCGTTTCCGGCGGCCGCCATGCCGAGCGCGATGCCGGTCAGCTCATCCTCGCCGGCGGTCAGGGTGGCGATTGGCGATCCGTCGGAGGACCGGTGGTTCAGCGTCCGCGAGGTGCCAAAGCCAATGGCCCCGGCGTCCATGGCGGCCCGGGCAATCGCGGCCATGGCGGCGATGTCGGCGGCGGTGGCCGGCTCGCGGTTGACCCCGCGCTCGCCCATCACGAAGACCCGGAGCGCGGCGTGCGGCAGCTGGCTGGCGATATCCACGTCGAAGCGGCGCCGGGCCAGGCCATCGAGGTATTCCGGATAGCTCTCCCAGTTCCACGGCAGGCCCTCGGTCAGCACCGGGAAGGGGATGTCCTCAACGCCTTCCATCAGCCGGATCAGCCGGTCGTGATCCTGCGGCCGGCAAGGCGCGAAGCCGACGCCGCAGTTGCCCATCACCACCGTGGTCACCCCGTGCCAGGACGAGGGCTGCATCCGTCCGTCCCATGTGGCCTGGCCGTCATAGTGGGTGTGGATATCGACGAAGCCCGGCGTCACCACTTGGCCGCGCGCGTCGATCTCCTCGGCGCCCGAGCCGGCGATCACACCCACCGCGGCGATCGATCCGTCCTTGACCGCCACGTCAGCCTCGAAGGCGGGTGCGCCCGAACCATCGACCACCGTCCCGCCCCGGATCACCAGATCGTAGGCTTTTTCCATGGCAGGCTCCCTCGTCGGCGCAGCGTGTCGCTGTCGCTCCCCTAGTTTGCCGCCCGGCGCCGGGGTCAGGTCAAGCGCTGTCGCGACTGTGCCGCCCCGACCCGGCAAGAGACACGAAGGATTCAGCCTGTTTGTTGGCCGGGGATTAAGCGGCCTCAAGCTAGACCATGAGTTCGCGTGGGATTGGTTGAGGGACCCATCATCATGGCGGTGAAGACGCTGATCGCCGCGGTCCTCGCGGCCGCTGTCGCCGTGGGCTTCGCGCTCCCGGGACCGCATGGGAGCCTGGTCTCCCCCAAGTCACAGATCCAGCAGATCGAGGTCGGCCGGCGCTGACGGCGCCGTCGCGCGCCGGCCTCCATTGCCGAGAAAAGTCACGGCTAATGCAATTTAACCCATTCTATTCGTTATAGTTTCACCAACACCGAATAGCTTGGCGAAACTTGCTCGTGGCAAGGGACGGACCAGGAGACATCGATGTTCGGCGAGATAGAGCTTCCCGACCTGGCGACTGCGATGGACTGGCCCGCGGTGCAGCTGGAGCTGGCGTTCGGCGACGGGACGCCCCTCGTCGCGGTCGCTGACCCAACCCCCGAGATTGCGCCTGCAACGCCCGCCGCCGCCGCGCCCGCGCCGCCTACGCCGGATCCTGCGCCGGCTGATCCCGCCCCGGTTGATGTGGCGCCGGTTGATGTGGCGCCGGTTGATGTGGCGCCGGTTGAGGTGGCGCCGGTATTGGCGATCGACTCGAACGCTCCGGTGTTCAGCGACCCGCCGGCGGTCGCCCCGATGGTCGACCTCGCGTCCTTTGGCGACAATGGCTTCGACGACGCGGCCATCGCGGCGATCGGCCGGTCGCTGAGCGAGGCCCACCTGTTCCTCTGAGGCGATAACAGGGTCCAGCCGCGCCTATCGCTTCACGCGGGGCCGGCTAGACTCCGCGCAGATGAGTCGGCCCGCGCCCAGCTTCTATGAGTTTTTCGCCGGCGGCGGCATGGCGCGGCTGGGCCTCGGCGCGGGCTGGCGGTGCTTGTTCGCCAACGACATCGACCCCGCCAAGGCGGCGACCTACCGTGCGAACTTTGCCGATGCGGCCCGCCACTTTCGCGAAGGCGACATCTGGCAGCTCGCGGCGGACGACCTGCCGGGCCTAGCCGATCTGGCCTGGGCGTCGAGCCCCTGCCAGGATGTCAGCCTGGCCGGCACGCGGGCGGGCCTGGCCGGTGGACGCTCCTCGGCCTTCTTCGGATTCTGGCGGCTGATCGAGGGGCTGACGGCGCAAGGCCGCGCGCCCCGCACCCTGGTGGTCGAGAATGTCAGCGGGCTGCTCACCTCGAACGATGGGCGCGACTTCATCGCGCTCGGCGCGGCCCTGGCGGCGCAGGGCTACAGCTTCGGCGCGCTGGAGATCGATGCGGTCCGGTTCCTGCCGCAGTCCCGCCCAAGGCTCTTTGTCATTGCCACACGCGATCCGCCGCCGCCGGCCCTGGTCGGTGAAAGCCCGTTCCAGACCCGCGCCGTGAAGGCCGCCGCCGCGCGACTGCCCGCCGCGCTGGCCGACCGCTGGATCTGGTGGCGCATGCCGGCGCCGCCGGCGCGGAATACCGATCTTGCCGCCCTGCTGGAGGATGACGCGGCCGTGGCCTGGCATCCGCCGGAGCGCACGGCGCGCTGGCTGGCCCTGATGGCGCCATTGCATCTTGCCCGGCTGGAGGCGGCCCGCGCCCGGGGCGAGCGGGTGGTCGGCGCGGTCTATCGCCGGATGCGCGTCGAGGCCGGCGTCAAGGTGCAGCGCGCCGAGGTGCGGTTCGACGGCGTGGCCGGCTGCCTGCGCACGCCGCGCGGCGGATCCTCGCGCCAGGTGATCGTGGTGGTGGAGTCAGGCCAGGTGCGCACCCGCTTACTCAGCCCCCGCGAAGCTGCCCGCCTGATGGGCCTGTCGGAGCGCTATGTGCTGCCCAAGGCCGCCACTTCGGCGCTGCAGGTGGCCGGCGACGGCGTCGCCGTGCCGGTGGTCGCCTGGCTGGCGCACGAGCTGCTCGAGCCGCTGTTGGACAGGGCCCGCGTCGTGGCGGCCGAGTAGCGCTGGTTCCCTGCCGCCCCCTTCCGGCTCGGCCCTCTTCCAATCCAGTCGGGAAGCCTTAGGTTCGCGGACCATCAGCGCAGTTTCCCGCGAAAGGTCCGGTGCATGGACGACGCCACCCCCGACAAGCTCTACGACGCACAGCGCTACCGGCGCGCCGGCCGGGGCAAAATCTTTGACTCGATCCTCGACACCATCGGCGACACCCCCCTGGTGCGGCTGCCGCGGCTGACCGCAGCGTTGA
>JANXXA010000353.1 GCA_025350885.1 Phenylobacterium sp. | reverse complement strand
CTGAGCTGGGCCGCCGACGGCCGCAGCCTGATCGTCGGGGCCGACGATACGCTCGAACACCCGCTGTTCCGCGTCGACATCGCCAGCGGCGAAGTGACCACATCTCCGGCTCGGTGCTGGCGCTGCATCAGAACCCCGACCAGGACAAGAAGCTGCGCGAGAACCCTGACCTGATCCCCTCGATGGTGTCGGAGACCATCCGCTGGCAGACGCCGCTGGCCTACATGCGCCGCAGCGCCCTCGTCGACGTCGAGATCGGCGGCAAGACCATCCGAAAGGGGGACAAGGTGGCGATGTGGTACATCTCGGGCAACCGCGACGAGGAGGTCATTGAGCGGCCCAACGACTACATCATCGACCGCGAGCGGCCGCGCCACCACATGTCGTTCGGCTTCGGCATCCACCGCTGCGTCGGCAACCGGCTGGCCGAGCTGCAACTGAAGATCATCTGGGAGGAGATCCTCAACCGCTTTCCGAAGATCGAGGTGACCGGCCCGCCGACCTTCGTGAACTCCTCCTTCGTCAAGGGCTACGAGAAGCTGCCGGTGATCATCCCGACAAAGCTTTGATCCCGTAGACCTCGCGTTCCAGGGTGGCGAACAGCGACAGCACGTCCGGGTCGCCGAAGGGCAGGATCTGGGTGAGGATCAGGCCGGCCTTTCCCGCCGCCGGGTCGGCCCAATAGTAGCAGTTGCTGAGGCCGGCCCAGGCGAGGCTGCCGGCGCCTCGGCCGTCGGGCGAGGCGTCCGGCGAGATCATCGTCGCCAGGCCCCAGCCGGTCAGCATGCCGGGATAGAGGTCGAAATCGTGGCTGAGGTGGGGCGCAGCGCCGGTCCACGCGCCGGCCCGCCGGTCGCCGGTCTGCACCGTACCCAGCGCCGCCATGGTCTCGGATGACAACAGCCGCGGCGCGGCGCCCAGCAGCATTCGCAGGAACCGTCCGTAGTCCGCAGCGGTGCTGTAGAGCCCACCGCCGCCCGACAGCAGCTCCACATCGCTCGGCATACCGAAGGCCATCGGGGCCAGTGCACCGTCCGGTCCCCTGGCGTGCATGCCGGCCTTGCGCGCCGCCTGTTCGGCCGACAGCGCAAAGCCGGTGTCGATCATGCCCAGCGGCCCGAAGATGTGCTCCGCCAGATAGGCGTCAAGCCGCTGGCCGCTGGCCGCCTCCACCGCGATCCCCACCCAGTCAAGGCCGATGCCATAGGCCCAGCCCTGGCCGGGATCGAACAATAGCGGCTGGCGATGGGCCGAGCGCAGGCCGCTGGTCGGGTCCGGCGTCCCCGTGGCCGCCAGCCAGGCCGCCACGCCGGTGTGCAGAAAAGCGTAGCCGAAGCCTGAGGTGTGGGTCAGCAGCTGGCGCAGGGTGACCGCGCCGCGCGCCGGGCGCAGCCGGGGCGTTCCGTCCGCATCGACGCCGTCCAGCACCTCCAGCCCCGCCAGATCCGGCAACAGCTGCGAGAGGTCGCCGTCCAGGCTGAGCCGGCCGCGCTCGACCAGCTGCAGCGCCGCGACCGAGACGACCGCCTTGGTCATCGAGGCGATCCACAACAGGGTGTCGCGGGTCATCGCCGCGCCCCCGCCCGCTGAGCGCACGCCGGCCGCATGGGCATAGGTCTCGCCATCTCGGCTCACGACCAGGGCCACGGCCCCGGCGATCCGCCCGTCGGTCACCGCCGCGTCGAGGGCCGCCTCAAAACCTGGATACATCGCCGACGCCCTCCTGGCCGGTTTCCCCGCCCAGCCTCAGAGGCCGAGCACCATCTTGGCCATGATGTTGTGCTGGATCTCGTTGGAGCCCGCATAGATCGAGGTCTTGCGATAGTTGAAGTACATCGGCGCGGTGGTGGCCGCGTAGTCCGGACCGGCGCGGGGCGTGTTGGTCCGCCCCTCGATCTCCGCCCAGGTGTCGCGCACAAAGGGCTGGCCGAAGATCCCACAGGCTTCCAGCGCCAGCTCGGTGATCGCCTGCTGCGCCTGGCTGCCTTCGAGCTTCAGCATCGAGGAGGTCGCGCCCATGGCCTCGCCCGCCGCGCGGCCGGCGAACACCCGCAGTTCCGTGGCGTTCAGCGCCTCGACCTTGATCGAGACCTCCGACAGTTTCCTGCGGAAATCCGGGTCGTCCAGCATCCGCTGACCGGCGTCGGACCGCTCCAGCCCGGCGATCTTTTTGACCTTGGCCAGCTGGTTGGTCAGGCCCGGCGCATAGGCGTTGCCGCGCTCGAACTGCAGCAGATACTTGGCATAGGTCCAGCCCTGTCCCTCCTCGCCGATCCGATTGGCGACGGGCACGCGGACGTTGTCGAAAAAGACCTGGTTGATCTCCTGGTCGCCCTCCGGCGGGCCATCCAGTGTGACGATCGGCGAAATGCTGATCCCCGGCGTCTTCATGTCGAGCAGCAGGAAGCTGATGCCCATCTGCCGGACCTGCTCTGTGGAGGTCCGGACCAGGCAGAACATCCAGTCGGCCCACTGGCCATAGGTGGTCCAGGTCTTCGAGCCGTTCAGCACATAGGCGTCGCCGTCGCGCTCGGCCTTCAGCGCCAGGCTGGCCAGGTCCGACCCGGCGCCCGGCTCCGAATAGCCCTGGCACCACCAGACATCGCTGGTGGCGATCTTCGGCAGGTGCTGGGCCTTCTGTTCCGGGGTGCCGAAGGCCATGATCACCGGGGCGCACATGCGAAAACCCATGTTCGAGGTCGAGGGCGCGCCGGCCAGCGACATCTCCATGTCAAAGACGTACTTCTGCGCCGGGCTCCAGCCCGTGCCGCCATATTCCACCGGCCAGTCCGGCGCGGCCCAGCCGCGTTCATTCAGCTGCTTCAACCAGCGGATCTGGCCCGCCTTGTCGATGTGGCCGTTCTTCGACTGGCCCATGTGGGCGCGCATATCGTCGTCGAAGGCCTGGGCGATGAAGGCCCGGACCTCCCCCTGAAACGCCAGGTCCGCCGGCGAGAAGTCCAGGTCCACGGCTAGACTCCGTCGAGGTATTCGACCTCGGGCCGGCCGGCCAGGACGGCGGCGAACTTCGGGCCTGCCGCCTTGAAATAGTCGGTGCCCCCGTGGTGGGTCAGCGCATCCTGGTCCTTGTAAAGCTCCAGGAACTTATAGGTGTTGGGCTCGGTGCGGCTCTTGGTCAGTTCATAGGCCAGGTTGCCCGGCTCATTGGCGCGGACCTGCTTGGCCAGCTCACCGGCGAAGGCTTCGAATTCGGCGCCCTTGCCCTCCTGGATCTTCAATACCGCGATCACACCGATGGTCATGCCGTCCTCCCGAAACGCTTGTTTGAAAAGACGGTAGGATGCCGGGCTTCCCTACTCAACCCCGGTCATCCCCGCGAAAGCGGGGACCCAGGTGTTTTTCGTTCGGCAGCAGGATTCAACCACGGAAAGCGCAGGGAAGGCGCGAAGCGTGATTAAGCTATGCCGCCCTCAAAGAGCGCGAGCCATTCCGTGCTATTTCCGTGTTTTCCGTGGCTCAAATAAATGGGTCCCGGTCTTCGTTGCACGAAACCGGGATGACATCGCAGGGGGTGTCTAGCGGCTTTCGTTCCAGCCATAGGCGACCCAGTGGTGGCCGCCCAGGTGGCGGGCTTCGATCACGCCGTCGCTGCCTCGCGCCCGGGCCGTGCGCCGGGCCCTGAGCGCCAGGCCCGCGAAGCCCAGCAGGGCCGAGGCCATAACCGCGATGACCGCCACCGTGGCGGCGAACACCACCGCCAGTATCGCGCCGACCACCACCGCGGCGATGGTCGCCAAAAGCCCGACCAGCATGGCCAGACTGCGCAGAGCCGATCCGTGGCGGGCAGCGAACTCTTTCACCATGGCGTCGTCCTCATGAGCTTTGGCAAAGGGCTTGAAGCGGATATTTCGCCCCGTCGGTTCGCGCCGTCAACTGGAGACAACCCTGGGGGGACGGGCGCGCACATCTAGGCCGCGTCCTGCGGCTGCAAGGCGCGACGTTCGCGCAGCGCGGCGTCGTAGGCGGCGTTGATGCCGGCGGCCTTGGCCTCGGCGACCTCGACATAGGCGTCGGGCAGGCCGCGGGCGCGGGCGCGGTCGGGATGGGCGTGGGACAGCAACAGCTTCCAGGCGGCGTGCAGATCGCCGTCGGCGGCATCGTGCGCCACGCCCAGCACCGCGTAGGGATCGCCGGGCTCATGGCCCAGATGGGTGACCTTCACCCGTCTGAACACCAGCGGGCTCTGGCCGAACAGGGCCGATACCCGCTCCAGATAGGCAAGCTCGTCGCCGGTCACCACGCCGTCCGACGTGGCCACGAAGAACAGGCCGTCCAGTACGTCTTCCAGCAGTTGCGGGCACCCGCGATAGCGTTTTTCCAGCCGGCGCGCATAGCTCTCGAAGCCGCGCGTGGTCTGCCGGGCCAGCTGGTAGAGGCGGCGCACATTGCCTTCGCTGCCGGCGTCGGCCTGGAACACCTCGGAAAAGGCGGCGTATTCAGAAGACCGGGCGTTGCCGTCGGCCTTGGCGAGCTTGGCGCCCAGGGCGGTGACCGCCGTCGAGAACGCAGGATCCTCGCCGGGCAGCCCGGGCGGACAGACATCGCACTCGGCCTCGTCGAGGTTGCGCGCGGCCAGGCCGGCAATTTTACGCCAGAAGCTCATTGGGATAAGCAGCCTTACGAGTGTGGCGGCGGCAAGACAATCACGGGACGGGTTAAGTTTTGGACAGGTCCTGGCGTTTCTGGATCGACCGCGGCGGCACCTTCACCGATGTGATCGGTCAGGTCGTGGGCGGTCAGGGCGCTGGCGCGGAGACCTCGCTGAAGCTGCTGTCGGCCTCGCCGGCCTATCCCGACGCCGCCGTGGAGGCGATGCGCCGCATCCTGGGCGTGAGGCCCGGCGAGCCGTTTCCGGCCGGCCGCGTGGACGCCATCAAGATGGGCACGACGGTGGCCACCAACGCGCTTCTGGAGCGCGCCGGCGCCCGGACGCTGTTCGTCACCACCCGAGGCTTTGCCGACGCCGTGCTGATCGGCGACCAGACCCGCCCCGACCTCTTCGCGCTCAATATCGTGCGCCCTGAACCGCTCTACTGCGGCGTTGTCGAAGCCGACGAACGGCTGGACGCCGGCGGCGGCGTGGTCCGCCCGCTCGACGCGGTGGCGCTACGCGAAAAACTCAGGACCGCCATCGCCCAAGGGTTTACCTCCGCCGCCATCGCCTTCCTGCACGCCGACCTCAACCCCGCCCACGAACGGGAGGCCGGCGAGATCGCCCGGGCTGTGGGGTTCTCGTTCGTCGCGCTCGGCCACGAGGTTTCACCCCTGCCGCGATTTCTGCCGCGCGCCGAGACCACCATCGCCGACGCCTACCTGACCCCGGTGCTGCGCGCCTATGTCCGGCAGGTCGAAAGCGCCGTGGCGGGCGCGCCGCTCTATTTCATGACCTCGGCCGGCGGCCTGGTCCGCGCCGGTGCCTTCCGGGGTCGCGACGCCGTGGTCTCCGGGCCGGCCGGCGGGGTGGTCGGGGTCGCGCGCACCGCTGAGCAGGCCGGGGTCGCCGCCGTTCTGGGCCTGGACATGGGCGGCACCTCCACCGACGTCTGCCGCTATGCCGGGCGGCTGGAACGCCGCGACACCGCCAGGGTCGCGGGCGCGAAGATCCGCAGCCCGATGCTCGACGTCGAGACGGTGGCGGCCGGTGGCGGCTCGATCCTGGCCTTCGACGGGCTGCGCGCCCGGGTCGGCCCCGCCAGCGCCGGCGCCGATCCTGGCCCGGCCTGCTATGGCCGGGGCGGGCCGGCCACCGTTACCGACGCCAACCTGGTGCTGGGCCGCCTGAGCCCGCGCAGCTTCCCCAAGGTCTTCGGGCCAGGGGGCGACCAGCCGCTCGATCCCGACGCCGCGCGCGCGCGCCTCGCTGACCTGGCGCGCGACATGGGCGCCGACAGCGTCGAGGCCGCCGCCGAAGGCTTCGTCGCCGTCGCGGTCGAGCAGATGGCCCAGGCGGTGCGCCGCATCTCCACCGAGCGCGGCTTCGATCCCCGCGATCACGCCCTGACCGCCTTCGGCGGCGCCGCCGGACAGGTCGCCTGCCAGACCGCCGAGGCGCTCGGCGTCAGCGAAATCCTCTGCCCGAGATACGCCAGCGTGCTCAGCGCCTGGGGCATCGGCCAGGCCCAGGTGACGGCGCTCCGGCAGGCCGGGCTGGAGGCGCCGCTGGACGCAGGCGGTCTCACCCGGGCGACCTCGCTCCTCGCCGAGGTCGAACAGTCCGCCCGCGCCGCCATGGCCGACCAGGGCGCGACCACCGGCGCCGTCGGCCACACCCTGCGCCTGCGCTACGACGGCGCCGATGCGGAACTGCCGGTCCCGCTCTGCGACCTGGCCGGCGCCAAGGCGGACTTCGAGGCGGCCCACCAACGGCTGTTCGGCTTCATCGAGGCGGAGCGCGCCATCCTGATCGCGGCGGTTGAGGCAGAGGCCCAATCCAAAACCTCCACTCATCCCCGCGAACGCGGGGACCCAGGTGTTTTTGGCATTGCCGTGCAAGCCGTCGCCAAGGCCTCACCGGTCATCGCGGCCGAAAAAAGCCTGGGTCCCCGCGTTCGCGGGGATGAGCGGGTGAAGATGTATGCGCTCGGCAAATGGCGCGATGCGGCGATCATCGGAGCGGATGATTTTCTGCAAGCCGATGGCCCGGCCCTGATTGTGCGGCCCGACACCCAGATCGCTCTGGCCCCCGGCTGGCGCGCCATCGCGCACGACGACGGGCTGATCCGCCTGACCCGCATCGGAGGGGCCGCCGCGCCGACCATCGCCCTGGACCGGCCCGACCCGGTCACGCTGGAGCTGTTCAACCGCCGGTTCATGGGGGTCGCCGAGGCGATGGGCGCGGCGCTGGAACGAACCGCCCACTCGGTGAACATCAAGGAGCGGCTGGATTTTTCCTGCGCCCTGTTCGACGCCGACGGCGGCCTGGTGGCCAACGCCCCGCACATGCCGGTCCACCTGGGCTCGATGGGCGCCAGCGTGCGCGCCGTGCGCGACCGCCACCCGAGCCTGCATCCCGGCGAGGCCTTCGCGCTCAACAATCCCTACGCCGGCGGCACCCACCTGCCCGACATCACCGTGGTCATGCCGATTTTCATGGAGGGCGCCGAGCAGCCCGCCTTCTACGTCGCCGCCCGCGGCCACCATGCCGACGTCGGCGGGGTGCAGCCTGGGTCGATGCCGCCTTTCTCGAAAACCATCGACGAGGAAGGCGTGATGCTGGACGCCCTGCCGATCATGCGCGGCGGCCGCTTCCTGGAGGATGAGACCCGCGCCGCTCTACTGACCGGTCCCTGGCCCGCCCGGGCGCCGGACACCAACCTTGCCGACCTCAAGGCCCAGATCGCCGCCTGCCAGGCCGGGGCGGCGGCGGTCTCGGCGATGATCGACACCCATGGCGCCGCGACCGTCGCCCGCTACATGACCTTCGTGCAGGCAAACGCCGCCGCCGCCGTGCGCCGCGCCATCGGCAGGTTGCGCGACGGCGCGGCCCGCGTGCCGATGGATGGCGGCGGGGAGATCGTCGTCACCACCACGGTGAACGTCCAGGCCGGCGAGGCGACCCTGGACTTCACCGCCAGCGCCGACCAGCTGCCCAGCAATTTCAACGCGCCGTCGGCCATCGTCGACGCCGCCGCCCTCTACGTCTTCCGCACCCTGGTGGACGACGACATCCCGCTGAACGCCGGCTGCCTCGAGCCGCTGAACATCCTCACCCGGCCGGGCTCAATGCTTGACCCACGTCCGCCGGCCGCCGTCGTCGCCGGCAATGTCGAGACCAGCCAGCACGTGGTCGATGCGCTCTACGCGGCCTTGGGAGTCATGGCCAATTCACAAGGAACGATGAGCAATTTTACCTTCGGCGACGACGCCCGCCAGTATTACGAGACCCTCTGTGGCGGCTCGGGCGCCACGGCTGACGCGCCAGGAACCAGCGCCGTCCACACCCACATGACCAACTCGCGGCTGACCGATCCGGAAATCCTCGAGCGCCGCTTCCCGGTCCGCGTCGAGAGCTTCGGCGTCCGCCCCGGCTCCGGCGGCGCGGGACGCAACCCAGGCGGCGACGGCGCGATCCGCCGCATCCGCTTCCTGGCCCCGATGGCGGCGGCCCTGCTGTCGTCGCGCCGCGAGCACGCGCCACAGGGCCTGGCGGGCGGCGGCCCGGCCCTGCCCGGCGCCCAGCGTTTGATCGCCGCGTCCGGTGCGGTTACAGACCTGCCCGGCTGCTTCGCCCTCAACCTCGAGGCCGGCGACGCCATCGAGATCGAGACACCCGGCGGCGGCGGCTTCGGTTCCGCCGGATCCGGCCCGCCCGAATTTCGCTGAAATCCTCAAGGCAACTGTCGCCCATGGCTCCCTTTTTCGTCGCGCTCGCCCTGTTCCTGCTTGGTCAACCGACCGAGACGCCGGCCGAAGGCCCCACCGCCGGGCCCTCCGCGCCCGCCGTCGAGGCGGCGACGCCCGCCGATGCGCTTGCCCACGAGTCTCCGGCCACCGAAGCTCCGGCCGCCGAGACTGTGCCCGAAGCCCCCTGGCCGGCCGGCGCGCCGCATGAGGACTATCCCTTCGTCGCCTGGTGCTATGGGACCTTGCGCGGCTACCTCGATCTGCATGACCAGGTGATGCCCGAGGTCACCCGAATCGAGACAACCTACCGCCCGCCCGGCCGCAAGCTTGCCGACGACCTCAAGGTCTATGCCGACATGCAGAAGGCCGGCCGCGCCCAGCTGAAAACCTATCAGGCCGCGCTGACCGCGGCGGAAAAGGCCAGCCTCAGGCCGATCAACACCCTCGGCGCCGCGGCGCTCGGCAAGGGCCGGGCCACCTGGACCGCCGGCCCCGAGGTCACCAAGGCGCGCCTGGCCCAGGCCTGGATGAGCTGGACGCTGCCGGCCCGCTGCGACACCACCGCCAAGGATCTCGAAGCCCGCGCCACCCTGTTCGGGGCGTCGTTCAAGGTGAATGCCGAGCCTGAGCCGGCGCCGGATCCTGCCGAGGCCACGCCCGCGCCTGAGCCCGCGCCGCCGCCGAACTAACCCTTGAGATAGCGCGCCAGACGCTCCAGTCCGGCGGCGTTGGTTTCCGGGCGGTTGGCGAAGCACCAGCGCAGCCAGCCCTGGCCTTCCGGTCCGAACGCCGATCCAGGCGCCAGACCGATCCCGGCCTTGGCGATCAGGTCCTTGGCCACCGCCACCGAGTTGGTCACGCCTTCGATGCGGAAAAAGGCGTACATGCCGCCCTGCGGCTCCGGCGCCTCGACGCCCGGCATCTGGCGCAGCGCCCCCACCACCTGATCCTTGGCGGCCGCCAGTTCGGCCCGCAAGGCGGCGATCGAGGGCTCGCCGTGGTTCAGCGCGGCGATGGCTCCACTCTGGATGAAATCCGGCGCGCACGAGGTGTTATACTCAATGACCACCCCCATGGAGTCCACGAGGCTCCTGGGCAGCACCATCCAGCCCATCCGCCAGCCGGTCATCCGCCAGGCCTTGGAGAAGGTGTTGGTGGAGATCACCCGCTCGTCGTCGCCGGCCAGCGGCAGGAACGACGGCGCGGAGGGTTCCGGCCCGAAGATCAGCCGCTCATAGGGATCGTCGGTGATCAGCCAGATGCCGTACCTGCGGCACCGCTCCAGGATCGCGGCACGGTCCTCGGCCGGCAGGGTCCAGCCCGTGGGGTTGTTCGGCGAATTGAGAAACAGCGCCCGGGTGTCGGGGGTCAGGGCGGTCATCAGCCGGTCGAGGTCGAGCCGCCAGCGCCCCTGGGCGCGCTCCAGCGCCACGGTCTCCAGCCTCGCCGACAGGATGCGCGGGATCTCCACGATGTTGGGCCAAGCCGGCGTCGTCACCACCACCCTGTCGCCCGGCGAGACCACCGCCTGGCTGACCAGCATCAGGGCGTTGACCCCGGCGCTGGTGATCCCCAGCCGCTCGAGCCCGACCGGCTGGCCGTGCAGCCGTCCGAGATAGGCCGACAACGCCTCGCGCAGGTCTTCGCGGCCCAGGTTGTGGGTGTAGTAGGTCTCTCCCGCCATCAACGCCCTGGCCGTGGCCTCGCGGATGAACATCGGTGTCGGCTGGTCGCTCTCACCGACCCAGAACTTCAGGATGTCCTTGCGCGCCAGGCTCGCATTGGCCACCTCGCGGATCTGCGAGGGGCGAAGGGCTTGGACTTCCGGGCGGGCGACGGCTGAGGACATGGCGCCATCTATCGCCCGATTCCTTCCGCCGCTACTCGCCGCCGCTACTTCCCGTCCGGCGCGGTGATCGGCCGGGCGTCCTTCCACCGATAGGGCAGGGTGTCGGGGATCACCGAGACCTCGGTGGTGAACTTGAACGCGTACTTGCCACCGCTGGGATAGGTGAGTTCGAGGAAATAGGCCGTCCAGCCGTCCTTGGGCCTGGCGACCTTGCCGACCCAGGTCCCGTCCTTGCCGCGCGCCAGGAGTGTCGAGGTGAACGCCTTGTCTCCGATGGTGTCGACGCGGAAATCGCGGGCCTTGGGATCGTTGCCCTGCCAGAGCCTGACTTCCAGCGGCCGGGTCTTCGAGCGCACGACGATCGCCCCGTCCTTGCGCACCGTCCACGCATAGTCCGGGATCGGCCGGTGGTTCAGCACGGCGTCGTAGAAGGCCGTCATGCTCTCGGAAATGTCGGTTCCGGCCGTGGAGTGCTTCGAGTTGGGGATCATCCGCAACCGCTTCAGCTCCGGCAGCAGGTGGTAGGAAAACCGCGTGTTGTCCGGCGGGAAATACTGGTCGCCCACCGCGTTGATCACGTATTTCGGCATCCGCATCGCCGGCCGGTCGCGATAGTTCAGCGGGTCTTCGATGCGGGCGATGTCGGCCATCGCCGTCGAGCCGACCAGGCCTGGGACCAACCCGTTCTCCACGTAGTCTTTGATCGCCGGCGAGAAGTAGCCCATCACCTCCCACTGGTGCCGCCGCGAGGGCTCCAGGTTCAGCGTGTTGATGACGATCGGAATGATGCCGATCACCCGGCGGTCGAGCGCGCCGACCAGCCAGGTCGTCCAGGCCCGCTTGGAGCCGCCGGAGACCACGAAGCCGGTGATCTTCAGCTTACCCCCCGCCTCGCCGGCCAGGTATTGCTGGATCGCGGTCATGGCCTGGGTTCCGCTCTTGACCATCGGCAGGCGCACCAGGTCCAGCGGATCACGGGTCTTGGCGAACTTGGCCTGTTGATAGGCGATAATCTCATCCTCGACGCGCGGCCGGGGGTCTTCGGCAAAGCGCAGCGGCTGATTGGGCACGTCGTCCAGCTCGGCGACCACCGAGCCGGTCTCCACGGCCATCCTGGCCCAGCGGTCGGCGGCCTTGGTCGGGGCGGGATCGGTGTTGTCGCCGCCGGTGATGTAGAGCAGCGCCTCGTGATGGCTGACCCTGTCCGGCACGATGACCGTCAGCCAATGGGTCCAGACCGGCTTGTCGACCTTTTTGTCGGTGAGCCAGGTCTGCGAAGTCATCCGCAGCACCGCGCCGTGATAGCCCGGTCCGGAGATCTGTCCCGCCACCGTCCAGGCGAACGCCGGATCGGGCTTGGCCACATAGGCGTCCAGCGCGTTTTTCGGATTGGCCGAGGCCGGGGCGCCGGTCATGCACGTCCACGCCAGCAGAGTCGCGGCCAGTCCGCCGTTCAGCAGCTTCAGCAGTCGCATCTAGCACCTCTCCAGATTGCCTCGTGTCGCGTCGGTCAGCCCTGCGCCGATCAGTCCCGGGGCGCCAGCCGGCGTTGCGCCAATGCCGCGCAGGACGCCGAACCGATAGGTCCGTCCTCGTCGTAGAGGAAGCATTCGCCGATCGCCACGCCATCGCTGGCCCCGTGGCCCACCACCTCATAGCCGATCCACTCAGTACGCGGCTCGCGGTGCAGATAGAGCGTCAAGTCGGAGTTGATGAACTCCAGCCCCGCGTCGCCGGCGTTGGCGAAGGGACTGGTGAAGTCCGCCGAGACCGCCACCCGCACGAAGGGGGTCAGCGCCCGGCCGGCCACCAGATCGCGCACTTCGCTGACCCAGATCCGCTTTCGGCCCACGGTTCCGAAGTCGCCCTCGATCCGCCGCGTCGCCCACATCCCGCCCATGCCCGAGCGGCCGTCGGTGGGCGGGGCGATGTCGCCCGGCGCCGGGACGTCCCAGGTCGGTGGCTTCCAGACGTTGCCCGAGGGATTTTCCGTGCGCTTCAGCAGCTGGCAGGTGGCGCGGCCGGCGCTGACCCCGCCTGAGATGAACTCCGCGTCGATCACCTTGATGCGGTTGCCCGCGCGCACGACGCGGGTGACCACCTCGACCGGCGACAGGTCCGGCAGCCGGTACATGTCCACCGTCAGCCGCGCGGGGATGAAGTCGGTGCTGCCGTGCAGCCGCTCGATCTCCGCGCCCAGCAGGCCGGCGATCACCCGCCCGTGCAGCGAGTTGGGGTTCCACGGTCCGCGGGCCGCCGCGGTCGGGACGTAGTGGGCCCCCTCGATCTGGAAGAACGGCTCGTTGCTCATGCCCAAGCTGGGTAAAGGCGCGCCGCTATGGGATCAAGGCCGCCCTCCCGTGATCTTCAAGCCGGCCCGGCCCAGCCAGCCTCGGTGGCGTCGTTGATCTCGTCGAGGGTCGCGGCCTTTCCGGTCTTGCCGGCCAGCAGGCCCAGAAAGCCGTCGATCACGCCGGCCGGTCGCGCCGCCTTCAGCGCCACTCGGCCGTCCGGCAGCTTCTCCAGTTCGATCTTTTCCCCCGGCCGGATGCCGAGATGTTGCAGCACGTCCCTGCGGAGCGTGACCCGCCCGCGCGCGGTGACCGTCAAAGTGATCATGGCGTCACGCCTTGGGGGCTGGGCGCGGCCTCGCCACGCCCAAGGATCGCGGTGATCGCCATGTCGCCGGTGACGTTGCCGATCGTGCGGAAGATGTCGGGAATCACTTCGACGGCGATCAGGATCGGCAGCAGGTCCACCGGCAGGCCCAGCGTCAGGCACAGCGGCGCCACGCTGGCGAAGAACGAGATCTGGCCGGGCAGGCTGACCGACGCCAGGCTGGTGGCCACGGACACGAAGATCGCGCCGGCGTACTGACCCGCGCTCGGGTGGACGCCATAGATCCGCGCCAGGAACAGGGCCACGCCCAGGTTGGCGACCGGGCCGGTGATCCGAAACAGCGCCACGGCCAGCGGCAGGACGATGCCGGTCACCCGGTCGGCGATCCCCAGGTCGTCACGCGACCGCTCGATCATCGCCGGCAGGCAGGCCAGCGACGACTGGGTGGCGAAGGCGGCCACCTGCACCGGCGCCACCGCGCGCGCCCACAGGCCCAGCGGCACGCGGCCGACGGTCAGGGCCAGCAGGTAAGCAAAGACGGTCATGCCGATGTTGGCCAGCGAGATGGCCGCCACATAGTGGGCGATCTCACCGGCCGCACCGATTCCGGCGCGCAGGCCGACGCCGAGGCCGAGTGCGAACACCCCCACCGGCGCGGCCCACAGCACCCAGCGCACGATGGTCACCATCGCCTCGCCGATCGCCTCGAAAAACTCGGTGATCGCGCGCCGCCGGGCGTCGGGCAGGCGGGTGACGGCAAAGCCGAAGAAGCTGGCGAACACCACCAGCGGCAGGATGGCGTCCTCCGAGGCAGCCTTCAGCGCGTTCTGCGGCGCCAGGCCCTTGATGAAGCCGATCAGGCTGGGCGCCTGCTTGACCAGGTCCGGCGCCGCCGTGGCCCCGGCCTTCAGCGCCGCGGCGCCCGCCTCGCCCACCGGCCACAAGGCATAGAAGCCGTTGGCGAAGACCACCGTGTAACAGGCGCCGAAGGTCAGCAGCCCGACGATCAGCATCAACGCCCTGACCGCCAGCCGCCCGGTGGCCGCGGCGTCCGCCACGCCCGCGATCCCGGTCACCAGCACCGCGAAGATCAGCGGCACGACGGTCATCCGAAGGCTGTTGAGCCACAGACCGCCCACCGATTCGAACAGTTCGATGCCGCCCTTGACGTCGGCCCCGCCATAGGCCGCCGCCGCCGCGCCCAGGGCCAGGCCGGCCAACAGCGCGATCAGCACCCGCACACTCAACGATCGCAGCATTCACACTCTCCAAGCCCGCCAGACCTTGGCGCGGCGCCTTCCCCCGCGCAAGGAAGGTCGGTAACGCTCAACCGATCGCGGAGGACCCCTCATGGCCGGCCTGAAGGATAAGCGCGGGTTCATCGACAAGGACCGCCTCGATCTCTCCGAGCGCAAGGCCGTGGAATACTGGATGAAGCGCTGGGGGGTGACCAAGGACCAGCTCACCGCCGCCCACCGCAAGGTCGGCCGCCTGACCAAGGACCTCGCCGCGGAGCTGGGCAAGAAGCGCTAGGTCGGCGCCCTACCCGGCCACCGCGCCCGGAACGCTCGCCTCGGCGTCGTCCCACTGCAGGCAGCGCGAGAGCGCGTTGACCAGCTCCAGGGGCGCGATCGGCTTGCGCACCAGACCATCGAACACCCCCGCCGCGCCTTCGAACCGCGCCATGTCCACGTCGGCCGAGAAGGCCAGGATCGGTGTGTGGCGATTGGGGCCGTCGCCGGCGCGGATCCTGGCCGCCGCCGCCGGACCGTCCAGGCCGGGCATGCGGATATCCATCAGTACCGCATCGAACGGCGTCGTGGCGGCGGCCTCGACGGCGGCGAGCCCGTCACCGGCCTCGCTGACCTCCACGCCGATCCGCGACAGGATGGCGCGGGCCAGCTCGCGATTGACCGGGTTGTCATCGACCACCAGCACCCGGGCGCCGTCGAGCAATGTCTCGCCGGCGCCGGCCGGCGCGGCCTGCGACGGTTCGCTGATCGGGGCCGGAATCGTCAAGTGGAACACCGATCCCTCGCCCGGACGGCTGCGGACGCCGATCTCGCCGCCCATGGCCTCGACCAGCCCCTTGCAGATCGCCAGTCCAAGGCCGGTGCCGCCGTGGCGCCGCGTCGATGAGGCGTCGACCTGCGAAAAACGCTGGAACAGCCGCCGCGTCTGGGCCTTGGTCAGGCCCGGCCCGGTGTCCTCGACCCGGATTTCCAGCCGCGCCCGCTTGTGGTCATAGGCCGCCGCCAGGCGCACCGCGCCCGTGTCGGTGAACTTGATCGCATTGCCGATCAGATTCATCAGCACCTGGCGCACCCGATCGGCGTCGATCAACAGGCAGGCCGGCAGGTCGCCGTCCGCCGCGAAGGCGAGCGCGAGGCCCTTGGCCTGCGCCTGCGGCGTAAACAGGTCCAGCACGTCGGCCAGCGCTTCGCCAGTCG
>JANXXA010000345.1 GCA_025350885.1 Phenylobacterium sp. | reverse complement strand
GCCAAGGAGCAGAGTGAAATGACGCATGAAGGACCGGGTGAAGTTGCTTCGGTCTTGCCCTTGCGATCCGCGTGCCAGCGCCGCTGTCCTGGAATGTTCAGTAAAAACAGCAGGCAGAGCCTCATGTCTCGCGCCGCGACCCGCCCCTGTCGGCAGAATTTGCCCGGCATTAACCATGCCGCAAGCTTGCCGGCGCAGATGTGGAGCTCAGTCGAGTGCCCAAGGGGTTGAAGCGCGTCGCATGAAGGTCGGATCGGCATGAAGGTGGGGGCTCCCGGCGCGGTCGGATCGCCATCGGCATCGCGTCCGACGCGCGGCGGGGGCGGCGGCGAGGGATTTCGCCTCGCCGCGACCGAGGCGTCCCGCGGGGCCAGCCAGGTCGCTTCAGTGTCCGTGGCCGCGGGGGTGATGGGCATCGGGGCCCTGCTGGCCCTGCAGGACATCGGCGGACCCCTGGAGCGCCGGCGCCGCGCCGTCCGCCGCGCCGGCCGGATTCTCGACGTGCTCGACGCCCTGCGGCTCGGCCTGCTCGACGGTCAGCTGCGCATCGGCGACCTGGACCTGCTGCGCCGCGCGGTGCGCGATCAGCGCGAGGGCACCGATGATCCCGGGCTGGAGGCCGTGCTCGACGACATCGAGCTGCGCGCCGCCGTCGAGGTGGCCAAGCTGGAGCGCGCCGATTATGCGACCTAATGGCGGTCGAACGCCGAGGCGCATTGAACCCACGGATTCATTTGCTATAAGCGCCCCGCGTTTCTCCGGGTGTTTAGGGGGCTCGAAGTGTCTATGACAGCAGCCGAAGTGGTGGCTGAGAGGCCTCAGTATCGTCCTTCCGAGGGCGAGCCTTTCATGAACGAGCGTCAGCTTGAATATTTCAGGCAGAAGCTCATCGACTGGAAGGAGGAAATTCTCCGGGAGTCCGGGGAAACCCTCAAGCACCTGCAGAGCGAAACCGAAAATCACCCCGACATCGCCGATCGCGCGTCGTCGGAGACGGATCGGTCACTGGAACTGCGCACCCGCGACCGGCAGCGCAAGCTGATCGCCAAGATCGACGAGGCCATGCGCCGGATCGAGGACGGCAGCTACGGATATTGCGAGGAAACCGGCGAGCCGATCGGCGTCGCCCGCCTCAATGCCCGGCCGATCGCCACGCTGAGCCTGGAAGCCCAGGAACGCCACGAGCGCCGCGAACGGGTTCATCGCGACGACTGAGGCGCACCATCCATGCCCTCCACGGCTGGTCATGTTGGTCGCGGCGTCGAGCGATACGTCTGGCCGGTGTTCGCCGGCCTACGGGTCAGATTTCCGATGTATGACGGCGATGAGTCCGCCGGCAGCCAGCAGTGCGAACGCCGCACCAGCGTAAAACGTCGCCCCGGCCCCGAGGACCGTCCACAGCTCACCAGCCAGGATGCTTGCCCCAAGCAGGGTCACGCCGCTTGCCAAGTTGAACACCCCGAAGGCCGTGCCGCGCAACCGCTCGGGCGCGGCGTCGGCGACAAGGGCCGCGAAGATGCCCTGCGTCAGGCCCATGTGCAGGCCCCATAGCGCGACACCGATGAGCACGCCGGAGACGCTTTCTGATCGGGCGAGAACGAGGTCCGCGAGGCCCAGCGCACCCAGGCCTCCAAGCAGTACAAGTCGCCGGTCAATCCGGTCGGAAAGGCTGCCAGCGGGTGGCGCGACCACGGAATAGACCACGTTCATGACGACAAGCACGATGGGAACGAGCGCGACCGCAAGCCCCACGCTCTGCGCGCGCAACACCAGGAACGCTTCGCTGAACCGGGCGAGCGTGAAGACCATGCCGACGATAACGACCGACCAGAACGGTGCGCCCATGGCGCGGACCTCTGACCAGCGGATGGGCGCGGGACGGGTCCTATGGGTCTCCGTGCGCCTCGGCTCTTTGACGCCGAACACCAGCAGCGCGACCGCGATGAGCGCGGGGACTATGGCCCAGGCGAAGACCGTCCGGATGTTGTTGGCCAGAACCAACATGAGCCCCATCGCCACGAGCGGTCCAAGGAAGGCTCCTACCGTGTCGATGCCCTGGCGGACGCCATAGGCGAGGCCGCGGATGGCCGGCGAGGTGATGTCGGCGACCAGCGCATCGCGTGGCGCGCCCCGAACGCCCTTGCCGACGCGATCGGCAAAGCGCGCGCCGAGCACGTCGAATGGCGTAAGCGCCAGCGGGAAGATGGGCTTGGTCAGCGCGCTTAAGCTGTAGCCGAGCACGGCCAGGAGCTTGCGCTTGCCAAGCCGATCCGAGATCCAGCCGGAGAAGACCTTGGTAATCGACGCCGACGCCTCAGCGACCCCCTCGATCAATCCCAACGTGGCGACGCTCGCCCCCAGGGTCCCGACAAGAAATACCGGCAGGAGGCTGTGGATCATCTCCGAAGAGGTATCCATGAACAGGGACACGAAGCCCAGGGTCCAGACGCTTCGAGGTACCGCTTTCAGGTTTTGGAAGCGATGCCGCGCCATCGGCGTCAATGGCGAAGGTATTGCTGAAGACTGAACCGCAGCTCGACGCGAAACTCATCGTTCAAACGGTCTCCGGTCACGATGGCGGCCGGGCCCCAGACGCTATTGTGAGCGTACTCCAGGTGCAGGTTGGCGAGCTTGCGGGTATAGGGGAGGTTATAGTTAGCCCCCGTTCTGATCGCTCGCTGCGTCGCGCGGCCGGCGATGGCGTCCTGTCCAAGGCGCACCAGATCGTAGCGTAGAAAGAGGTCGAGATCGCCGGCCTTGGGCGTGTCGAAGGCTGACCATTGCAGCATCGCGTACCCCCCGGCCACTTCGCCGCGGCTTCGCGAAAAGCTGGAGTGGATCAACTCGCCGTCGATGGTCGTCGGGTGTCCCGCGAGCAGGAAGGTATAGGCGCCGTCGGCCTCCCACGTGAGCCGGTCGCCGGTCGCAGCCACACCGCCCAGCGGCGTTTGAGCAATCGCCGTCGCGAGCGTGAACATCCGGTCCCGGATGCCGCCGGTATGATCGACCGCAAAGCCCAGGCTGAGCTTCCGGCCGGCATCGGGATCGTTGAGCGGCGTCAGGATCACCTTGGCCGACAGCGAATTACCGACCTGATACCGGGGCTCAGGCGCATTGAAGGAGCCGCGATTGTCCTGCGCCGAGAGCTGGAGCGTAAGCTTGTCGGAAAACGCCTTCTGAATCTGCACGCCGAATTGCGTGCCGAAGCTGTTGACCGAGCCGTGCTCCTCCAGGATCAGCGAACGGTTGATGGTCGGCAGGTTGCCCGACGAAAGGTTGTCCTCGCGCGAAAGGATGTGGGTGTTCTCACCGATCAATACCCGGAACTTGCCCGGATCGTCGGAATCCCGAAGCGCGATGAACAGGTTCTCGAAATCACGCCGGCCAAAGCCCGAGCGCCCGCCAAAGCCATGGTCGAAGAAGTTGCTGTTCGTCAGGTCGATTTCATAGACCAACGCGGGTCGCAGGCGGGCGGTGACGCGCGGGAAGTCAAACTCCGCGCCCTGGCGCACGCGTCGGTAGGCGTCGGGTCCGTTCGGATCGAACAGGCGCTCGGCGAAACCCCAGGTCGTCAATTTGAAGTCGCCCGATCTGTAGACGAAACCGGCGTCCGGCTGAAAGGACCAGTCCCTCGCGACGGATGCGGCTGACGTCGCCGCCGTCGCATCGTCTGCGGCCGCCGATCCCGCGGCGGCGATCACGGCCACGGCGGCCAGCCCGGCGAGGCTGAGCCGGGTAGACGTCACCAGAACACCTGACCCTTGCCGCGCGCCTTGCGACGCTTGCGGTACATGTCAAGGTACATGAGGCCGCCCGTGATGCTGAGAACCACCAGCGCCAGACCCCACAACAGCCCCAGGACCACGCCGGGTTCGCCAAGGATTTCGCCGCTGTGGATGCGCAGGAAGATCGACTCGGCTTCGTGCGCCTCGTCCTTGAGAACCTTCCCGTCGCGCGGATCGACCGTGATCTGTCGGCCGGGATCGCCGGGCAGGGTGACGATGCCGCGCGGCTCGTCTCCCGCGAACCGTAGCTCAATGGACGCGATGGGCTTGTTCGGCACGCTCGCGCGCGTCGCGTCGAGGGTCTTGGAGAGCATCGCGCCATATGCCGCCGCATCGCTGGATGTCGTCATGGCGCTGGCCATGACGCGGTCCTTGTCCTGGTCCTTCTCGTCTCCGCCAAGCAGCTTCTGAGCCTGAAGGATGACGCCGGTGCTCGCGACGATCACCAGGAAGAGCGCCGCGCCGATGCTGATCCACCTATGGATTTTTCTCATCTAGTTCCCCAGTCCCTCACGGCCGTAAACATCCTTGGCGAAGCTCGCGCAGGCCGCTTCGCAATCTCGCAACAAGCCTTTGGCCGCCGCCTGCTGACGTCCTGGAAAGAAGTCACGCGCCTGGACCTTGCCAAGCCAGGCCGTCAGCTTCTGGAGGTCGTCCTCGATCTCTTCCAGCTCGGCGAACGTGAACTTCTCCAGGCGTCGCTCCTTGTCGATTTCCTCCAGGAGCGCGCGACAGCGTTGATCGAACTCGGCGTATTCGCGGGCTCTGTCCGACTGAAAACGCTCTATGACAGCATGGTCATCGAGCTCCGCCGACTGAACCTTGAACACCGCCGCTTGCCCCTCCTGGGTGCGGACCAGCGCGGCCAGCTGTGTGACCAACGCGGTGTGTTCATCACTCACCGGAAGGAACCAGGCGCCGTTCGTCAGACTGGCCGCCCCCGCCGCGCGCAGTCTCCGCCAGAGCGCTACGCGGGCGCTGGAGGGAGAGGCGGGCAGTTGAGCCAGAAATATCAGCCAGTGCGGGCGGTCATCTGAAGGCATGCAACACCTGTTGCGTTCCGAATAGATCGGCGCTGGCGCGACGGCAACAGGTGTTTCAAATTACCCGCTCGCAATGGGGAAAGAAGGGGCTCTTTTGCCAAATCTTCAGCCCTGACCTATATATGCTCAATGTGAGCATTTCTCCTGGGCGACAAATCAGTCGCATGTACCGGGGGATGAGGGGCAGCCGCCAGTGACGAAACCCGGGACCCGACCGTTCCACGCGATCCACAGCCACGGCTTCGTCCGCGTCGCGGTCTGTACGCCGGCCGTGGGCGTCGGCGATCCCGGCTTCAATGCCGCCCAGACCCTGGCGCTGGCCAACGACGGCCACGCACGCGGCTGCGACCTGATGCTGTTCCCCGAACTGGGGCTGTCGGCCTACGCGATCGACGACCTGTTGCTGCAGGACGCGCTGCTGCGCCGGGTGGAAGCCGAGATCGAGGCGCTCGCGCGGGCCAGCACGGACCTTGCGCCAGTACTGATCGTCGGCGCGCCGGTGCAGCACAACGGGGCGCTCTACAACTGCGCCGTGGTCATCTCACGCGGCAGGATTCTCGGAGTCGTGCCCAAAAGTTTTCTGCCTAACTACCGGGAATATTACGAAAATCGCTGGTTCGCGCCGGGTGCCGGCGTCACCGGCCTGACGATGCGACTGGCCGGCCAGAGCGTCCCCTTCGGAACCGACCTGATCTTCGCGGCCAGCGACCTGGCCGACTTCAGCTTCGGCTGTGAGATCTGCGAGGATTTCTGGAGTCCGACACCGCCCTCGACGCGGGCCGCCCTGGCCGGCGCGCTGATCCTCTGCAACCTATCGGCCTCCAACATCGTGGTTGGCAAGGCCGATGACCGGACGCTGCTCTGCGCTTCGCAGTCGATGCGCTGCATGGCGGCCTATCTCTATTCGGCTGCGGGACCTGGAGAGAGCACCACGGACCTGGCCTGGGACGGCCAGGCCTCGATCCACGAGCTTGGCCGGCTGATGGCCCAGACCGAGCGGTTCCCCTCCCGGGCGCAGATGGCGGTGGCCGACATCGACGTGGAACGCCTGCGGCTGGAACGCCTTCGCACGCCCACCTTCAACAACGCCGCCGTCGCGGCCGGCCGCCCGGATGCCACCTTCCGCCGGGTGTCGTTCGACCACCAGCCGACGTTCGAGGACGTGGGCCTGGAGCGGCCGCTGGATCGCTTCCCCTTCGTGCCCGACGACCCGGCGCGGCTCGACCAGGACTGCTACGAGGCGTTCAACATCCAGGTGCAGGGGCTCAGCCAGCGACTGCGGGCGACGAAGACCCAGCACCTTGTCGTCGGCATCTCGGGCGGACTGGATTCCACCCATGCCCTGCTGGTGGCGGCCAAGGCGTTCGACGGCCTAAGCCTGCCGCGGGCCAATATTCTGGGCTTCACCCTGCCGGGCTTCGCCACTGGCGAGGCGACCAAGGCCAACGCCTGGGCGCTGATGACCGCGCTCGGGATCACCGGGGAAGAGATCGACATCCGGCCGGCGGCCCTCAGGGTGCTCGAGGACCTCGGCCATCCCTTCGCCAGGGGTGAGCCGGTCTATGACGTGACCTTCGAGAATGTTCAGGCGGGCTTGCGCACCGACTATCTGTTCCGGCTGGCCAACCAGCGTCAGGGTCTGGTGCTGGGCACCGGGGATCTTTCGGAGCTGGCCCTGGGCTGGTGCACCTATGGCGTCGGCGACCAGATGAGCCACTACAACGTCAACGGCTCGCTGGCGAAGACCCTGATCCAGCACCTGATCCGCTGGACGATGAAGACCGGCCAGTTCGACGGCGCGGCTGCGACCCTGCACGCCATCCTCGCCACCGAGATCTCGCCGGAGCTGGTGCCGGCCGACGCCTCCGGCGCGATTCAGTCAACTCAGGCCAAGGTCGGTCCCTACGAGCTGCAGGACTTCAGCCTGTTCCACATCACCCGCTTTGGCCTGCGGCCCTCGAAGGTGGCGTTCCTGGCCTGGCACGCCTGGCGTGACGCAGCCGTGGGCGCCTGGCCGCCGAACTTCCCGGACGGCACGCGCAACGCCTACGATCTGGCGACGATCAAGCGCTGGCTGGGGGTGTTCCTGTTCCGCTTCTTCGAAATCAGCCAGTTCAAGCGATCGGCCATGCCCAACGGACCCAAGGTCATTTCCGGCGGCGCACTGTCGCCGCGCGGCGACTGGCGCGCGCCGTCGGACGGCAATGCGCGGGTCTGGCTGGACGAGCTGGAAGCCAACCTGCCGGATCAGGTTTGAGGCGAGTGAACGTGAGCCAGGCAATCCGCGCCTGGCGCCCACCGTTGGCGCTCCGACGGTCGCCGCAAAAGACCCGCGGATCTGCCCGGAAACGGACCCTCGGAATGCGTGCTTGGGGGGGAAAGCGGACCTAACGCGCTGGCCCGGAACGACCACGGCATTGTACCCCAAGGACCTTGAGGGGCCGCTTCGCGCCAAAGGCCGACCGCCAACGCCGCCCTGCCGCCACGCCCCAGGCCGCCTCCGATGTCCAGTTCAGGCCGGACGGTCGGGATCGCCTTAGGCGGCCGCCCCTCGTCCCAGGCGGGACGAAGGGAGTTGGCGTATCACTTGATTTGCAACCCTTGGTAGAGGCGACTGTTCAGCAGGGTCGTGTAGGCACCGCGGGCGGCGGCGGCCTCGTTGGCCTTCTCCAGCGAGCCGTAGACGGCCACCGCGGTCTCGTCGGCGCGTTGGAAGGAGCGGTCGTAGGCCGTCAGGTTCTTGAAGGTGATGGTAGTGACGACGTTGGGGTCGCCCTCGCGGCGGGTGATCAGCTGGGCCACGCCGTAGTCCAGGATCCCGTCGTTCTTCTTGCCAATCTCGAGTCCTCGGCGCTGGTTCGCCGCAAAGTCCTGCATGAAGGCGTTGAACTTGCCGGGCGCAATTCGGTACTCCTGCACCAGGGTGACGGGTCCCTTTTCGTAGTTCCGCGGCACGTATTGAGCGGCCGCAGGCGCTGCCACGACCAGCGCGAGCGCGAGCGCGGCCAAGTGGCCGTTGAGCTTGATGGACATCGGCGTTCCCCCCAGTGAGGCGCTCAACGGAACACGGTTTTTTGTTGCCGGCAAGCGCGGCCGGTGATTCGGGCTCTGAGGACCAGGCGCACACGCGGGCTGACCGGCTGTCCGGAGTGGGTCGTAAGCGCCAGTCGCCGCTTCCTGCCAACAACCAGAAATTCGCCCCCCTCGGCCCTGGAACCAGACGTTCAAAACGGGAGAGGCGGGTGGAAAGCGGAAGTAGACCCTGCTGTGGGTCGCAACTTCCCGCCCCCGGCGACGATTGCGACAACCGAAATTAAGCTTAACATTACGGCGGGGGTGCTTTTCCCCCTTGGGAGAACAAGATATGCGTTCCAAAGTTCTCACGGCAGCGTCAGCGGCCACGCTACTGTTTTGTGGCTTAGCGGCGAACGCCGCCTCCGCGCCCGGTCAGGCGCTGGTTGATATAGAAGCCAAGTGGGCCAAGGCCATGGTCGACAAAGACGCGAAGGCGCTCGACAGCATTCTGGCCCCAACCTTCGCAAGTCAAGGGGCGAGCGGCAAGGTCAACACCAAGGCGGGGGCTTTGAACGACCTCACCTCAGGCAAGGTCGTGGTCAGGTCGATGACCAACCACGACGTTCACGTCCGCATCATTGGCAACGTCGCCATTGTGCAAGGGATGGACGACGAGGACAGCACGTATGACGGCAAGCCGTTCAAAGGCACCTTCACCTGGATGGACGTCTACGAGAAGCAGGGCGGCAAGTGGCTCGCCATCGCCTCTCAGGGCACCGCTGTCGACGCGAAGAAGTAAGTAATGGGGTGACGCCGGCGAGCACCCTCGTCGGCGCGACCTTATCGGGCGCGCATTGCGAAGCACCCTCACTGCGCCAGCTATTGGACATTGCACAGCTTGCCCATCGGCAGACGTTCCCAACGTCTCAGATGGCTCGATTTTGACCGATGGCTCTGGGCCTGGAAGCGGACCTTCTATCGACCCGCGCGTCAGCCATTGTGTGGGACTCAGGCGCCTCGATTTATACGCTAAGTCACGCTCGTCAGCATCGGCGACACGCCCGCCTTCGGACCGGCCAACAGCGCCGGGATGATCGCGTCCACCTGATCGACGACCGTCCAGGCGTCCATGAAATCCGCCGGGGTCAGGCGGGCGTCGACGGTGTGCTGGAAGAGCTCGAACAGCGGCTGCCAGAAGCCGTCGGGGCTGTAGAACACCACCGGCAGGGTGTGCAGGTCCAGCCGGCGCCAGGACAGGAGCTCGACCACCTCCTCCAGCGTGCCGATGCCGCCCGGCAGGATCACGAAGCCGTCGGATTCCTCGAAAAACATCTGCTTGCGCTGGTGCATGGAGGTGACGACGACGTGCTCCACGGTCTCCAGGGCGCGCTCCTTGCCCAGCAGGAAATCGGGGATGATCCCCAGCACCTGGCCGCCGGCGTCATGGGCGCCTCGGGCAACGGCGCCCATCAGGCCCACCCCGCCGCCGCCATAGACCAGCCGCAGCTTGGCGGCGGCCAGCGCCTCGCCCAGCGCCGTGGCGGCGGCCAGATAGGCAGGATCGGCGGCGTCGGAGGAGCCGCAGAACACACAGACGCTTCGCAGGCGGTGGGACACGCGCGGCTTGCCTCGTTTATTCGGGCCCTGCGCGCGCTTGCCGGCGCGCGTTGAAAGCCCGATTAGCTAGGCTCCAGGTTAAGGAGTTTCAACCAGGCTGTGGCGCGCGCGAAATCCTCAAATGCCCTGTGGGTCGGCCTGTTCGCGGCGGGCCTGCTGATGGCGGGGTGCGGCGGCAAGGTTTCCAACCCGCTTGGTCCACGCCTGCCGGTGGCAGACGCTGGCTATCTGGCCTCGCCGGCGCCGCTGGCCGTTCGCCTTGCCGGCGCTGGTGTCGTCCTGTCGGGAAGCGCCGCGCCGGGGGCCAGAGTGCGGCTGGCGACGCCCCAGGGTCAGGCGTTGTTCGCCGACGCGGACCGCCAGGGCCGCTGGACCATTGACCTCGGCGGCGTCGCCGAGCCGCGGATTTTCGGTCTGTCGGCGGCTGTCGCGGGCCGCCAGATGCAGGCGCAGGGCTATGTGCTGGTGACAGCGCAAGGCCGGGCCGCGCTGCTGCGGGCTGGCGCGGGCGCCCGGCGCTTCGATCCGGCGCGGGGTTCGGGCTTGCGGACCATCGATTTCGACGGGGGCGGCGGGGTCGAGATCTCGGCTCTGGCCCCGCCCGGCGCCACGGTGATCCTGCGCCTCGACGGCCGCCAGCTGGCCCAGGGCCGGGCCGACGCCGCGGGACACTATGACGCCAGCCTGCCGAGCGCCGGCGCGTCGGCGCCGATCCGGCGGGGGCTTCACCAGATCCAGGTCTATGGCGACGGCTTCTCCGACACGGTCAGCTTTCAGCTCTCGGTAGCCCCGCCCCTTGCGCAGGGACCGTTGCGTAGCCAGCTGACCTCCGCCGGTCTGCGGGTCGACTGGATGACGCCCGGCGGCGGCGTGCAATCCACCCTCCTGGTTCACTGACGGAGCCCCAGCGGTTTGGCCTTCAATCATCCCGGAATGATCCGTGGCATGGCCGCGACGCCCGCCGCGCCCGGCGTGAAGTTCAGTTTCTGGCGCTCCATGGGCGACCTGGGCCAGTTGGTGATGCGCTCGGGCGCGCCGCACCTGCGGTTCAGGATCGCCGCTGCGCTGGGACTGGTGTTCGTCGGCAAGTTCGCCGGGGTCTGGGCGCCGGTGGTGCTGGGCGACGCCATCAGCGGCCTGCGCGAGCCCGTCGCCCTCGGCCATGCCCTCGGCGCGGCCTTCATCGCCGGCACACTGGTCTACGCGGGGTTGAACCTCGTCTCCGTGTGGACCCCCTATGTGCGCGACGCGATCTTCAGTCGCGTCTCCCAGGCCACCATGGCCAGGGCGGCGGTGGAGACCTTCGCTCACGCGCTCGCGCTGTCGCTGGACTTCCACCAGAGCAAACAGATGGGGGCCTTGTCGCGGACCATTGATCGCGGCTCGCGCTCGGCCGACTTCCTGATCCGCAGCGTGGTGTTCAACATTGGTCCGACCGCCGTGGAGCTGATCATGGCGATGGCGGTGCTGTGGAGCCGCCTGGGCTGGCGGTTCTCGCTGACCACGCTGGCGACGATCGTCATCTACACGGTGGTGACCTTCAGAATCACCGACTGGCGACTCAGCCACCGCCGCGAATGGGCCGACGCCGACAGCCGGGTCGCGGGGCTGTCGGTGGACGCCCTGATCAACTATGAGACGGTCAAGACCTTCGGGTCGGAAGATCGCGTGGTCGCCGACTACGCCAAGGCGATGGACCGCTATGTCGACGTCGCGGTGCGGGCCAACAACTCGCTGAACCTGCTGAACGGCGCCCAGTCGCTGATTCTGACGACGGGGTTGGCGATCATGACCGTGATGGCCGGCGCGGCCGTCTCCCGCGGAGACCTGCGGATCGGCGACATCACCATGGCCATCTTCCTCTTGCGCGGGCTCTATCAGCCGCTGGGTATGCTGGGTTTCAACTACCGCGAGATCCGCCAGGCGTTCATCGACATGGAGCAGATGGTCGCGCTGCGCGCGGTCACCCCCGACATCCTCGATTCCGCCGACTCCCAACCCCTGCCGGCTGCGTGCGGGAAGGGCGCTTCGATCGCCTTTGAGCAAGTGGATTTCCAGCACGACGCCCGCTCGGTCGGCCTGCGCGACGTCAGCTTCGCGGTCCCGCCCGGTACGACCACGGCCATCGTCGGCCCCTCGGGGTCCGGCAAGACCACGGCGGTCCGCCTGGCCCTGCGGCTGCTCGATCCCAAGGCCGGGCGCGTGACCATCGACGGCCTCGACATGCGCCAGGTGAAGCAGGCGGCCCTGCGCGGCGCCGTCGCCCTGGTGCCGCAGGACGTGGCCCTGTTCAACGAAAGTCTCTACGCCAACATCGCCTTCGCCCGGCCCGGCGCCGGGATCGCCGACGTGCGCGCCGCCGCCGAGGCCGCCGAGCTCGGCCCGTTCATCGACAGCCTGCCGAACGGCATGTCGACCATGGTCGGGGAACGCGGGCTGAAGCTTTCCGGCGGCGAGCGACAGCGGGTGGGCATCGCCCGCGCCCTGCTGGCCAACCCCCGCGTGCTGATCCTCGACGAGGCCACCAGCGCTCTGGACGGCCCCACGGAGGCGGCGATCCAGGAGACCCTGCGCAAGGTGAAGGCCGGCCGCACCACCCTGGTGATCGCCCACCGCCTGTCGACTATCGTCGACGCCGACCAGATCCTGGTGCTGCGCCGCGGCAAGATCGTCGAGCGCGGGACCCACACCGAGCTCTTGGCCAAGACCGGCGAGTACG
>JANXXA010000277.1 GCA_025350885.1 Phenylobacterium sp. | reverse complement strand
CAGGGGCTGGGCTCGCCGTCGTTCAGGCCGTTCAGGCCGTTCAGGTCGAAGGCGCGGGGCCTCAGCGGGCCCTCGAAGCGGCTCCAGCCGGTGGGTGGTCGCCGATGGTGGATGAAAGCCGCCGGGCCGAAGAACCCCTCCTTGGAGATTTCCCGCTCATAGGTGCCGGCGGGCATGTCGGCGTGCGCCTGGCGCGAGTGCAGCCCCTGTGCGCCGCGGACCGGAATCCAGCCTGGTTTCGTCATCAGGGCTCGTCCTTGTAGATCGCCACCGTCATCGCCTGATCGTGAGCGATGCGCGCACGGTACATCCCCGAGGTGTTGAAGCTCCAGGCCATCTGCCCGTCTGGGGCGACGGCGATCACCCCGCCCTCGCCACCCAGTGCCGAGAGCTGATCCTGGATCACCCGGTCGACAGCGTCCTGCAGCGACAGGCCCCGCAATTCGACCAGGGCGCAGATCGCATGGGCGACGCCGAGGCGGATGAAATACTCGCCCTCACCCGTGCCGGAGACGGCCGCTGAGCGGTTGGAGGCATAGGTGCCCGCGCCGATCAGCGGGCTGTCGCCGATCCGGCCCCAGCGCTTGCCGGTCGTGCCGCCGGTGGACGTGCCGGCCGCCACATTGCCTCGGGCGTCGCGGGCGACCACGCCGACGGTGCCGCGCTTGCCCTCGTCGTGGGCCAGGGCGGCGAGCGCCTGATCGCCGGACGCGCCGTTCGGTCGGGCCGGGATCGTCAGGCCCTGCCGGCCGAGCTCCGTCTCCAGCGCCCGCCAGCGCCGCTCGACAAAGAAGTAGCCGGGATCGACCTGTTCCAGCCCCTCGGCGACGGCGAAAGCCTCCGCGCCGGCGCCGGCCAGCAAGACGTGGTCGCTGCGGTCCATCACCGCGCGGGCCAGCGAGATCGGATTGCGGGTGCGGGTGACGCCCGCCACCGCGCCCGCGGCCAGGGTCGCCCCGTTCATGATCGCCGCGTCGAGCTCGACCCGGCCGTCGGCGGTGAACACCGCACCGCGCCCGGCATTGAACAGCGGCTCGTCCTCCAGCACCCGGATCGCGGCTTCCACCGCATCGAGCGCTGTCCCCGCGCCGCGCAGCACCTCGGCGCCTGCCTCGACGGCGCGGGCCAGGGCGCAGCGGTAGGCGATGTCCTGCTCGGGCTTGAGGTCGGCCCGCGCGATGACTCCAGAGCCGCCGTGGACGACCAGGGACCAGCCGGGGGTCGCCTCACTCATGATCGACCCCGCAGCGGGTCAGCGATTTGGCGATTGCGAGCGATCATCCTAGCTTCCCCTCACGTCTGAAGTGACCCCGGACACCGTCTCAGGCTTTCGCCGGCAGCACGCCCCGGCGCATCTGGTCGAGCTCGATCGACTCGAACAGCGCCTTGAAGTTGCCCTCGCCGAAGCCTTCGTTACCCTTGCGCTGGATCAGTTCGAAGAAGATCGGTCCGATCATGTTTTCGGTGAAGATCTGCAGCAGCAGGCCCTGACCCTCGGTGGGCGCGCCGTCGATCAGGATCCTGTCGGCCTGCAAGCGCTGGACGTCTTCGCCGTGGCCCGGGACGCGGGCTTCGATTCCCTCGAAATAGGCGTCGATGGTGTCCTGGAAGCGGACCCCGCGATCCCGCATCGCCTCGACCGACTCATAGATATCGCGGGTTCCCAGGGCGACGTGCTGGATCCCTTCGCCCTTGTAGTCCTTGAGGAACTCCTCGATCTGCGAATGCTCGTCGCGGCTCTCGTTGAGCGGAATGCGGATCTTTCCACAGGGGCTGGTCATGGCCTTGGAGACCAGGGCCGTCTGTTTGCCCTCGATGTCGAAGTAACGGATTTCGCGGAAATTGAAGATGCGCTCGTAGAAGTCCGCCCACAGCGCCATGTTGCCGCGCTGCACGTTGTGGGTCAGGTGATCCAGATAGGTCAGGCCCCTGTCGTTGGCCGCCATCGCCTCGGCGGCGCCCACGAGTGGCACGAAGTCGACGTCGTAGATCTCCTGGGCGCCGTAGCGGTCAACGAGGTAGAGGTTCGAGCCGCCGATCCCCTCGATGGCCGGAATATTCAGCTCCATCGGGCCGACCGGACCCAGGACGGCCACCGCGCCGCGGTCGACGGCCATCTTCAGCGCCTTGGCGGCGTCCTTCACGCGAAACGCCATGGC
>JANXXA010000249.1 GCA_025350885.1 Phenylobacterium sp. | reverse complement strand
TGAAAGGTGGTGTTCAGATAGTCCGCGGCTGTTTCCCCCACCGTGGTCGCCATGGTCTTGATCAGCCAGAAGCCCAGTGTCACCGCCGGCGCCTTATTCAACATCTGCATCGTGGAGGCTCCGCCAACCGACGACTGCGGCGACCGCGACAGTCAAGGTGGCGGACACCCAACGGGTTTTGCGACGGCCGGTTCCAGCCGGCCGGCTTGGCGTTGGCCCGATCAGTCAGGAGCTTGCGAAGGGACTAAGGGTCGCGGGTAAACTTTGCCATTCGCGGGCTCATGCCGCGACCCCAATTCGTTGAGGCGGTCGCCGGCCTGCCGCGTCCTGTCATTGGGGCGCATCGAGGCGCCGATCATGCGGTTGGAATCTGTCCAATATGAATCGGTCCGGCAAATGACGCCGCCGCTCGGAACCTGCTTGCGGCGGTTGCGGTGGGTGGGATTGACGATGGTCGCCGCATTCGGCGCGTCGGCCGCCCTGGCCGCTCCGGCAGACACTCTCGGCCAGCCGTCGTTGTCAGCGCTCACCGTCATCGCGACGGCGCCTTCCCCGGCCCTGGAGCCGACGGCCGCCTTCAATCGAGAGGCCGCGCCGCAGTACGACCCGTGGCAGGGCGTCAATCGGCAAACCTTCGCCATCGGGATGGGTCTGGATCGGCACATCGTGGGCCCGATCGCCCACGGCTACGTGCGCGTCACGCCAATGCCGATCCGCCACCGCATCGGCGCCGCTGTCTACAACTTGGGAGAACCGGGAACCGCGCTGAACGACGTCTTCCAGGGTCACGCGGGCCGCGCGGCGACGACGGCGTCCCGCTTTGTGATCAATTCAACGGTGGGTCTCCTCGGACTGTTCGATGTGGCGGCGGGTTTAGGTCTAGAAGGGCATTATTCCGACTTCGGTCAGACCCTCGGTCGCTACGGCGCGCACCCCGGTCCCTTCGTCTATATCCCGATCGTAGGCCCGCTCGATCTCCGGGACGGCATCGGCCGTATTGTCGACCTTTTGACCGACCCTGTCGCGCTGCTCGCCGGTGGGGTGACCACCCCGTTCGGGGCCTCGCGTTCCGGCTTGACCGTTCTCGACAGGCGAGCGACGGGGGATGGCGCGTTCAAGGCGCTCGATGACGCCACCGACCCTTACGCAACGACCCGTTCGGCCTACATGCAGCGGCGGGAATTTCTGGTGCGGGACGCCAGCGGCCAAACCGCGATGCTGCCGGATTTCGATGCCGCGCCCGCCAAGCCTTGATCAGCGACCCCCCTGCTGAAAGCCCTTCACGTGAACTCATCAGGACCCCGATGACCTCTTTGAATCTGATCGCCACGCCGCCGCGCGCCAAGCGGCCCGGCGTCAATTCAACGCTAGCCGCCATCGTGGCGGTGGCCGCGCTGGCGCAGGCCCCTCACGCCGTTGCCGACAGCCCCCTCGCCCGCCTCGGGGACCCGCAAGCCGAGCAGTTCGTGCATGACGGAGCGCAGCGGGTGCTGTCGATCCTCGCCGACCGCACGCTGAGCCCGGCGCAGAAGAACGCCAGGTTCCAGCCCGCGATCAACGATCTCGCCGACGTGCCGAAGATCACCAGCTTCGTGCTGGGAAAGTATGCGCGCACGATCACGCCGGGCCAGCGCGAGCAATTCGCCAACGCCTTTCGCGCCTATGCCGAGAGCGCCTACAGGAACCGCCTCGAAGACTACCATGGCGAGACGCTGAAGGTGAGCGGCTCGGTGGTCCGCAAGCCGGGCGACGTGATCGTCAGCACCGTGGTTTCCGGAGGACAGCTGGCGCGGCCGTCGGCGGTGGCCTGGCGGGTGCTCAGCGCCGGCGGATCCTGGAAAGTGGTGGACGTGCAATTCAAGGGGGTCTGGCTGGCGATCACCCAGCAGCAGGACTTCGTCTCGACCATCGACAATGCCGGCGGCAACGTCGGTGTGCTGATCGCCCAGCTCGAACGCAAGTCTGAACAGCCCGCCGCCGTCCGTCGGTGAAAATCTCCTCAGCCCCGTCCGCCGCCGCCTCCCAGATGGAAAGGACCGATAAGTTGCGCGAACAGTGGGCCGAAACGATCATGGGCCTCGTGGTGCTGGTCCTGGCGGCGAGCTTCCTCGCCTACTCCCTGAGCGTCGGAGGCGTCGGCCGGCCGGCCGGCGCCTACCAGCTGAAAGCCAGGTTCGGTGACGTAGGGGCATTGGCGCCCGGCGCCAGCGTCAGCGTCGCCGGTGTCAAGGTGGGCACGGTCTCCCGGATCACCCTGGATCCCAAGACCTACATGGCGGTCGTCGATCTCGATCTGGCGCCGACCATGACCCTGCCGTCGGACTCCAGCGCGAAAATCACCAGCGACAGCCTGCTGGGCGGCATGCACGTCGCCATCGCGCCCGGCGGCGCACCCGACAATCTCAAGGCTGGCGGGGAAATTGAGAACACCCAAGGCGCGGTCGATCTGTTCGGCCTGATCGGACAGGTGATGCGTCCGCAGCCCGCCGCCGCCGCTCCGGCGTCGACCCACGCCGCGCCCGGAGCGAAATAGGGTGAGGCAACCTGCGGCGTTGCGGTCTGGCGCGCTCGGCGCGGCGCGCAATGTCGGACGTCCCGTGCTGGCCGCGGCGCGTGCAGTCGGCGCTGTCGCTGTCTTCGCCCTGCGCGGTGTGGCGGCCGTGGTCACCCCACCCTGGTTTCCCGGTCAGGCGCTGCGCCAGTTCGTGGCCATCGGCTTCTTCTCGTTGCCCGTGGTCGGCCTGACAGCCGTGTTCACCGGCGCGGCCCTGGCGCTGAACATCTTTTCCGGCGGCGGGCGGTTCAACGCCGAACAGGTCATGCCGCAGATCGTGGCCCTGGGCATCACCCGTGAACTCGGGCCCGTGCTCGCCGCGCTGATGCTGGCGGGCCGGGTTTCGGCGGCCATCGCCGCGGAGATCGGCGCCATGCGGGCGACCGAGCAGATCGACGCGATGCGGACCCTCTCGACCGACCCCTTCCGCTATCTCGTGGCCCCACGACTGGTCGCCGCGGTTCTGTCCCTGCCTCTGCTGACCCTCGTGGCCGACACGATCGGAATCGCCGGCGGCTGGCTCGTCGCTGTGCGGGTTCTGGGCTTCAACGCCACCGTCTATATCCGCAACACGGCCACATTCCTTCAGGGCTGGGATGTCGGTTCCGGCCTGGTGAAGGCGACGGTATTCGGGTTCATCGTCGCCCTGATGGGCTGCTACCACGGCTATTGCGCCTCCGGCGGGGCGCGGGGGGTCGGCCGCGCGACGACGCATGCGGTGGTCTCGTCGGCCATTCTGATCTTCGCCAGCGACTATCTCCTGACCACCTTGTTCACCCATCGATGACGAAGATCGCAAAACTCAAATGGAAGGGGATCTGCAAACGCTTCGACGGCCCGCCGGTGCTCGACGGCCTCGATCTCAGCGTCTGCGCGGGCCGCTCGCTGGTGATCATCGGCGGCTCCGGCGTGGGAAAGTCGGTGACCCTCAAGGTCGCGCTGGGTCTTGTCCGTCCGGACGCGGGCGCCGTGACCCTGGATGGCCAGATGCTGAGCGGCCTCGGCGAGCCGGCGCGACGCAGGGCGCTGGCGCGTGTCGGCGTGCTTTTCCAGGGCGCGGCCCTGTTCGACAGCCTGCGGGTGTGGGAAAATATCGCCTTCCGCCTGATCAATTCGCAGGCCGTCGCGCGCGAGCCAGCAAGGGCGCGGGCGATTGATGCCTTGAATCGGGTGCGGCTGGGGCCTGACGTCGCCGACCTCTATCCCTCTGAACTCTCCGGCGGCATGCAGAAGCGAGTCGGCCTCGCCCGCGCCATCGTCGCCGACCCGGAGATCCTGTTCTTCGATGAACCGACCACCGGCCTCGACCCCATCAATGCGGCCGCGATCAACGCTCTGATCGTCGACCAGGTCCGGCGCCTGGGCTGCACGGCGGTGTCGATCACCCACGACCTGGCCTCGGCGCGGACGATTGGCGACGAGATCGCCATGCTGCAGGGGGGCAGGATTGTCTGGCGTGGCGCCGCGCAAGAAATCGACAACACCGACAACCCCTATGTGCGGCAGTTCGTCAGCGGCGCCGCGGACGGGCCTGTCGGCTGGTCCTAGAGCCTTCGGCGTCGGAGTTGACGCAAACCGCCTCCCCCTTTTTGCTCGTCCTTCCCGGCCCCCGTGCCGGGAACCCATAGACGCCGGCGATGCAAGTCAAGGCTTGGCGGCGCCTTAAGTCTCACATGGCGCCATCGGCGCATCTGGATGGCCGGCACGGCGGCCGGCCATGACGAGCTTTGGGTGGGTCAACTGAAGCGCCGAGGGCTTTAGAGCCAGGCTGGGGTTGGGCCCATGGCGCCGACCTGGAGACAGGTTACAGGTCGACGGCCTGCGCCGTTGTGGCGCTGGGCCAGCCCTGCGAACCGTCCGGCCCCGGGATCCGGCGAAGCCACCACGACCAGTCC
>JANXXA010000185.1 GCA_025350885.1 Phenylobacterium sp. | reverse complement strand
CGGCTGGCCTATGTGACCGCCGGTCCGGGCGGGGCTCAGCTTTACGTCCGCTGGATGGCGGCGGGCCGCTCGGCCCGGGTGGCGACGCTGGAGCAGTCGCCCAACGACATCGCCTGGTCGCCGGATGGCCGGACGCTGGTGTTCACCATGCTGACGCTCGACGAGGGCAAGCCGCTCGGCCAGCCCCTGGCCCGGCCCGAAGGCGCCAAGTGGGCCGCCCCGCTCAAGGTGATCGAGCAGCTGACCTATCGCGCCGACGGCGCCGGCTACCTCAAGCCTGGCTACCGCCACCTGTTCGCGGTCTCGGCCGACGGCGGCGCCCCGCGCCAGCTGACCTTCGGCCGGTTCGATGATGGAGGCCCGATCAGTTTCACGCCGGACGGCAAGTCGGTGCTGTTCGCCACCAACCGCGCCGCCAACTGGGAGCGCGACCCGCAGGAGAGCGAGATCTACGCGGCCGCCGTGGCCGACGGCGCCTTGACCAAGTTGACCAACCGGGCCGGCCCCGACCAGGCGCCGGCCGCATCCCCCGACGGCTCGAAGATCGCTTACGTCGGCTTCGACGACACCCGCCACCGCGGCTACGACAACGTCGGCCTCTACGTCATGGACCGCGACGGCAGGAACAGCCGCGCGATCACGGTCGGATTCGACAACAGCGTCGGCGCGCCCACCTGGGCGGCGGACGGCAAGAGCCTCTACGTCCCCTACACCGAGCGGGGCGTCGGCAAGGTCGCGCGCGTCGGGCTGGACGGGAAACGGGAGACGGTGGCGAGCGGGCTGGTCCCCGCCGATCTCGACCGGCCCTACACCGGCGGCGACTTTTCGGTGGGCCGGGGCGGCCTTCTGGCCTTCACCCTCGGCGATGCCGCGTCACCGGCCGACATCGCGGTTTCGCGCGGCGGCAAGATCCAGCGGCTGACCCACCTCAACGACGACCTCTTCGCCGGCAAGACCCTGGCCAAGGTCGAGGCCATGCCGGTTGTCTCGGCCTATGACAGGAAACCCATCGACGCCTGGGTCGCCACACCGCCAGGCTTCGATCCGACGAAGAAATACCCGCTGATCCTGGAAATCCACGGCGGCCCGTTCGCGGCTTACGGCCCGGTGTTTTCCACCGATGTCCAGCAGTATGCCGCCGCCGGCTATGTGGTGGTCTATGGCAACCCGCGCGGCTCCACCTCCTACGGCGAGGCCTTCGCCAATGAGATCGACCGCAATTACCCCAGCCACGACTATGACGACCTGATGAGCATGGTCGATACCGCTATCGCCAAGGGCTTCGTCGATCCGGGCCATCTCTATGTCACCGGTGGGTCCGGCGGCGGGGCGCTGACCGCCTGGATCGTCGGCAAGACCGACCGCTTCAAGGCCGCGGCCACCCAGAAGCCGGTGATCAACTGGACGAGCGAGGTGCTGACCACCGACGGCTACAACCGGATGGCCGCCTACTGGTTCGGCAAGATGCCGTGGGAGGACCCGCAGGGCTACTGGGCGCGGTCGCCCTTGTCGCTGGTGGGCAACGTAAAGACCCCCACCCTCGTCGTGGTCGGCGAGGACGACCTTCGCACCCCGCCCTCGGAGGCTGAACAGTATTTCGCAGCCCTGCAGTTGCGTGGCGTGCCGACGGCGCTGATCCGCGTGCCCGGCGCCTCGCACCACGGCCTGGCCGAACGGCCGTCGCAATCGGCGGCCAAGGCCAGCGCGATCCTGGCCTGGTTCAACCGCTTCAAGTGACGCCGTGCGCGCTTCAGGCCGCGCTTGCGGCCCCGGACCGGCGCGCCCGCAGGCCCGCGCCCGCCAGGCCAAGGCCAACCACCATCATCGCCCAGGTCACCGGCTCCGGCACGCCACCCCCGGTGCTCTTGGTGTTGCCGAAGACGAAGCTCTCGTCGTTGTAGTTGAAGTCCGAGCCGGGGAAGGCCAGGTCCTCGAAGCCGACATAGACCCCTGGCCCGACGCTGCCGATCGCCGGCGTGGCGGTGTAGGCGGTTGAATAGACGTGGTTGTGGCCGCCGGTGTAGGCGAAGCTGTCATAGGCGAGGTTCATCGACGCCAGCGAAAAGGCGTCCAGGCCGCGCGACAGGTTATGCAGCACGAAGATCAGGCTGTCGCCGGCGGTGACCGGGCCGAAATTGTAGGTGTCGCCCAGTGAGGAGGTGTGGTTGTTCAACCCGAAACCACCCTGCGCCACGCCGTTGACCAGCACGCCCAGTTCGTTGGTATAGCCGGCGCCAAATCCCCCGACGATGGAGGCTGTCAAGTCGCCCGTGGTGGCCGCGGTAAACGTATAGGTCACCGCGTTGTAGGCGCCTGCCGCCGGATAGGGGATGAGGTCGGCGGCGCCCGCCGCGCCGGCGCCGAGCGCCAGGGCCATGGCGACAAAGGCCACCTGAGAAATCTTACGCATTCGACTGTCCTGACGCTGAAGCCACTAAGGGCGCTCATCCAACGTGAACGGCGCCGGCCGAGCAACCTCCCGGTTCCGGGAGGGTATCTCGGCGGGGCGCGGCGCCCTCGGCGCGCCTACAGCAGCGAGCCCTTGCCGCTGGTGACTTCCGAATAGCGGTGAACGCGGACGGCCATCACCAGACCAAAGCCCACCATCACGGTCAGCATCACCGTCCCGCCGTAGGACAGCAGCGGCATCGGCACGCCCACCACGGGCGCCAGACCCATCACCATCGAGCCGTTGATCAGCACATAGAGCGCGAAGGTGGCGGTCACACCAGCCGCCGC